>NZ_JACALO010000033.1:0-39519 GCF_030328185.1 Empedobacter sp. 225-1
ATGAGCCCGATACAATATCGAACTCATTTTTATAATTATTAATTTTTAATCTGTCCAAACTTTTGGGTGCAGTCTATTAAGATGCTTTTTCTATTTTTATAAGATATTAAAAATTATATGAAATATACATTTCTTATTGTTGCTTTATTCTCTAATTTTCTTTTTGCACAAGAACCAAAAGTTATCGTCATAACTATGGATGGAGTAAGGTGGAAAGAAGTTGTTCGTGGTGCTGATAAATACTTAATTAATCGTCCAAATTTTACCTCTTCAATGAATTATCATAAAGAAAAATATTTTGTTGAAGATTCTCTACAACGTAGAAAATTATTAATGCCTTTTACATGGAACTATATTGCAAAAAAAGGTGTTATTCTAGGAAACAGAGACGAAAAAAATCATGTCAATTTAACGAATAAACCACTTTGGTCGTATCCTGGTTATAATGAAATTATTACTGGAAAACCTGATGATATTAACATTATTAACAACGATGATATTTTAAATCCTAATGTTTCAATTTTTGAATATGTAAATAACATTCCGACTTATAATCAAAAAGTTATGGTAGTTGGAAGCTGGAAAATGTTTACGTATATATTCAATCAGAATCGATCAAAGCTATTAATCAATTCTGGTTATCAACATAGTTTTAATCCAAAACCTACTGGAAAAGAACTTTATTTAAATAAATTACAAGATTTAACACCAAAACTTTGGCAAAACACTCGTTACGATATCTTTACACATGAATATGCGTTAGAAGCTATGAAAAATCAAAAACCTCATTTACTTTTTATAGGATATGGTGAGCCTGATGATTTTGGACATGATGAAGATTACGATCAATATATTACTTCAATAAACCGCAATGATAGAATGATTGAGGAATTATGGAATTATGTACAAAGCGATCCATTCTATAAAGATCAAACAACTATTATTGTAACAACTGATCACGGACGTGGAAATGGAAGACAATGGTCAGAACATTATGATGAAATTCTTGGATCAGACGAAGGTTTTATATTGATGATTGGAAATGGGATTAATCCTAAAAAATTCAAACAGAAACAAACTTATCTCAATCAAATTGCCTCTACAATTGCTGATTTAATGAAAGTAAAAACATGGAATTATAAGGATTCTGGAAAGTCGTTATTGAAGTAAGATTTGTCTGCTTTGAATATCCGATTCCAACGGTAAAATGCGGTCTCCAGCGTGTTTTTCTAACTGAAATAATTTATTCAAAACGGCACTTTCAGTAAACCAACGTTTTAACCTAAAAAATATTGGTAGATAATACTAATTATGTTTAGTAGATTACTTTTATTAGAGATTTACCTGTTTTAAGTGGCTTTTTAATATGTTTTTCATAAATTTTAATATTATTTATTTTGTTTTTAATTAAATATTGGATATTATTTTATATATTTATAAATATATAACACTTAAAAATACTACTTATGAAAAAACATTACTTAAAAACATTTTGTTTATTTTTACTTTCATTTATCGTTTTTAGTTGCTCTTCTGATGATAGTAAAAATGAAGATATTTCTCAAGCTGACGCAAATGCAAAGATTGAAAATTCAATTGTGGGTGGGAAAATTGCAAATATTAAAGACGGTAAGATTAATTTATTAGTATCAAAGGCATCTATTAATAAAGGTATAGAAAATCTTATAGATCCTGTTAATGAAAATAGTTTATCTTATAACGAATCTAAGATTATTAATATTGATAATTCATATTATTTAAGAAGTTTATCTGACAATGGTTTAGTAACAACAACCTTATTAGAAGAAAGTAATAATAATGGAAATATTTCTTTATTAGTTGGAGGTATTTCTTGTACAAGTAAAGCGTGTGCTGGTACTAACGGTTGTGTTCCAGCTGCAAATAAAAAATCTTGTACATCTTGTCTTGGTGATTGTACTAAAACCGTTACTTCTTTTGAACCTCAAGAATAATTTATAACACCTTTTATGTTAAGTAAAAACTCCCATCAAAAAATTTGATGGGAGTTTATATTTCTAACTTGTTTGTTCTTGATTAATGAGCTGATTCTCTATCTTTTGATCAATTTCTTTAAAGAATCCGAAACCTTTCAGAATGATAATTAGTCCAAAGATTAATAGACAAATACCAACTCCTTTTCGCACCATAAATACTTTTTGATCGGTAAAACGTTTCTGTAGCTTCCCTGCCAAAAATATTTTACCCAAATCTATTACAAAATAGGTCGTCAAAACAACGCCCATATACAGCATAAAATCTCTTGGATTTGGATATTGAATCATGATTGAAGAAACAATTACAAACCAAAAAACAATCACACCAATATTCAATAAATTCATGATAAATCCATTGATGAAAGTCCTCATATAATTATTGGTTACAAATCCTGCTTCACCTTCTATATGTAGTTTAGGTTTAGAGAAATACATAAAAATTCCATAAATCAAAACAAAGAAACCAGCAATGATATAGATGCGATAAAATCTAGGATGGCTTGTCACATAATCTGCAAAATCTTTGCTCCCAAAATAAGCAGCAGCAATACATAGAATATCCGCAGCTATTACTCCCAAATCCAATACTACAGCGGTTTTCCAGCTTCTTCGTAAACTTGTTTCGATAAGCAAAAAAAATACTGGTCCAATAAGGATTGTACTCAATAAAAAACCTATTAGTATGGCCGAAAATATTATTTCCATAACTTAATTAAGGTCTGCAAGATAAGTTTAAATTATGAAACTTAAGCATCAACCAATTCAAAATCTAATTGCTTCTTAATTAAATCTGCACTTAAAACTTTGATTCTAACTGGGCTTCCTAATTGATATTTAACTCGTGTACGTTTTCCAACTAAGGCATGATTTTTTTCATCAAAAACAAAATGATCACCTTTCATCGCACGCGATCTGATTAATCCTTCACAACGAGTTTCTGGAATTTCAACGAATATTCCATAATCCTGAACTCCTGTAATAAACGCATCAAAAGTTTGACCTACGAATTGCTCCATGTATTTAACTTGCATGTATTTGATCGATTCTCTTTCGGCTTCTGCTGCAATTTTTTCACGTGAAGAACAATGTTTTGCCTTCTCTTCATAGGTAGAAGCTAATGGCGATTTTTTACCATCCAAATAATCTTGTAACAATCGGTGTGCAATCATATCTGGATAACGACGAATAGGCGACGTAAAATGAGTATAATAATCGAATGCTAAACCGTAATGTCCTATATTTTCTGTTGTATATTTAGCTTTTGCCATTGTTCGCATAGCCAAAGTCTCAACCATATTTTCTTCTGGTTTGCCTTTTACATCTGCTAACAATTTATTCATCGAATTGATGGTTGTTTTACGATCTCCAATTTCTAATTCGTAGCCAAACTGACGAATAAAATTCTTTAAATCTAGTAACTTATCCGGATTTGGATCATCGTGAATACGATAAATATAGGTATTCGTATTTTCTTTGCCGTTTTTATCTAAACTAATAAATTCTGAAACTTTTCGGTTACATAACAACATGAATTCTTCAATTAGTTTATTCGAATCTTTCGAAATTTTAAAGAAAATTCCTTGTGGATTATGCGCTTGATCCAAATCGAATTTTACTTCAACTTTATCAAAGTTAACTGCTCCATGTTTCAATCGCTTTTGGCGCATTGTTTTCGCTAAACGGTCTAAAGCTAAAATCTCATCTTTAAAATCTCCATCTTCTCCTTCGATAATAGCTTGTGCTTCTTCGTATGTAAAACGCCTGTCCGAATGCGTTACAGTTCGACCAAACCACGTGTTTACAATCTTCGCATTGTCGTCCATTTCAAATACCCCTGAAAAGGTAAATTTATCTTCGTTTGGACGTAAAGAACAGGCAACATTCGACAAAACTTCTGGTAACATTGGTACTACTCTATCAACTAAGTAAACAGAAGTTGCACGTTTGTAAGCTTCTTGCTCGATTAACGAACCTGGATGAACATAATGTGTGACATCGGCAATATGCACACCAATTTCCCAATTTCCATTATCCAATTTACGTATAGATAAAGCATCATCAAAATCTTTTGCATCCTTCGGATCAATGGTAAATGTTGTTACATTTCGCATATCTCGGCGACGGGCAACTTCATTTTCTCCGATAGTTGTATCCAACTGATTTGCTTCTTCCTCTACTTCGTCCGGAAATTTAGCTGGTAAATCATATTCAAATAAAATTGCATGAATTTCAACATCTGTATCGTCTGGATTTCCTAAAACTTTAGAAACTTCTCCAAACGGAGAATTAGAACCTTCTGGCCAATTCGTTAAACGAACCACAACTTTTTCTCCTGATTGAGCTCCATTAATACGCTCTTTTGGAATAAAAAAATCGTGATTTCCATTTTGCATCGTTACAAATCCAAAATTTCCGTTTTTTCCTAATTCGAAAATTCCAGTAAATTCTGTTTTATTACGTTCTACAATTTCAACAATTTCACCTTCTGCACGAGAAGAATTTTTGTTCTTTTTAGGATAAACATAAACACGAACTGTGTCGCCCTTTAAGGCATTTTTTGTTTTTCCTTTTTGTACAAAAACATCTTGTTCCAAACCATCAATCACAATGTAAGCACTTCCCGAAGAAGTTAAATCGGCAATTCCAACCATATAATCATTGGTTGCATTAATCTTGTATTTTCCTCTTTCGACTTCAGTTATTTTTTTATCAGCTAATAAAACATTCAAATTTTTGATTAATAATTCGACATCAATTCGATTCGTTAAATTTAAAGCTGCTGCGATTTGTTTGTAATTTAAAGGTTTATTTGGATTTTGAAATAAAACTTCGATGATAGACTTCGTAAACTTTGTTATGTTTTTGTCTTTTTTCGCCTTTGTATTTTTAAAATTTTTTCTTGGCATAATTTGTTTTCTGTAAAATCTCTTGATTTATTTTCGAGATTTATTTTAAAATAGTTAATAAATAAACATCTTAATTCATTGATTATTAATTTAGTTTTAATAACTATTGATAAGATGTTAATAAACAACATAACCACTGCAAAGGTAATATATCCTTTTTCTAAAATAACAATTTACAGCCAATTCTATGTTACATAAAAGATAAGATTACTTTTAACACTTCGATTTATTGCGAAAATTGAGCCAAAAAAGTTATTTTTGACAAGATTATTAATTGAATGGATACTAAACCTTTATATCAAACTTATTTGATTAATTTAGATCGTGCAGAAGAACGATTGAAATTAATGCAAAACGAATTCGATAAATGTGCTGTTTCATACGAAAGAATTTCTGCTGTAGATGCTAAAACCATGGATGTTACTACTTATAAAGTGGATAACAAATATGATCGTGATTTGGTTCCTGGAGAAATTGGTTGTTATTTAAGTCATGTCAAAACATTAGAAGTTTTCTTGGCTTCCAAAAACGAATTTGCCGTTATTATTGAAGATGACGCCATAATGGCGGATGATTTTAAATCTGTTATAGAGAACTCTCTTTCGATGTATCACCAACTTCCCAAAAAACATCAATGGGATGTTCTGAAGTTATTTAACGGAAAAAGAAAACACATTAAGATAGCAGAAATAGACGAAAAACATATTTTGGCGGCTTGCGGAACAAGTATTCCGATTACAACGATTGCTGCGATTTGGACTCGTTTTGCTGCAGAAAAATTTTTAGCCAAAATTAAAAATCCTTTACCAACAATCAAACGACCTATTGACTGTGATTTGCAACATGCGTGGGAATTTGATTTAAGAATTTATAATATTCTTCCATCACTTGTTAAACCTGCGCCAGTAGAAACTCAAATTCAAATTGATAGATCGTTAAGAAAATCAAAATTTCCAAGACAATTGATTTATGAAGTAAATCGAATTTTTCCCAAATATCTCTATTTAATTAAGCATCATGGTTTCAGAAATTTTTATGATAGTTTTATCGCAAAGAAAAACAAACGCATTTCTTAATTAACAATCAGCATCAATCATATAACATTTAAAAACAATAAATTAACAATGCTTATCAACAGTTATAAACAATGTTAATGCTATCTTAAAACCTAAAAAAAGCAGTTTCAACTTAAGAAACTGCTTTTTCTATTTATAGTAATTCGATACTTTCCTCTTTTAATTTTTCTTTTACTTTACCATCCCAAATACTAGCTTGTACTTCGCCGATGTGACGCGTTTTTAACATAAACATACACAAACGAGATTGACCAATTCCTCCTCCAATGGATTCTGTTAATTGATCGTCTAACAACATCGAGTGAAATAATAAGTTTTTACGGTCTGTTGAGTTTCTAATCTCCAGTTGTTTAGTCAATGCTTTTTTATCTACACGAACTCCCATCGAAGAAAGTTCAAAAGCAGTTTCTAAAATTGGGTTCCATACTAAAATATCACCGTTCAAACCTTTAAAACCTTCGCTGTTTTCAGTACTCCAATCATCATAATCTGCAGCGCGCGAGTCGTGTAATTCTCCGTTACTTAGTTCACCTCCAATCCCATAAATAAACACCGCTCCAAATTCCTTACAAATTGCATTTTCTCGCTGTTTAGGAGTAAATGTTGGGTATTTTTGTAACAAATCTTCTGATGAAATAAACGTAATTTTATCTGGTAAAATTGCTTTTAAGCGAGGATACTTAGCCTCTACGCCTTGTTCTGTTTCTTTAATTACTTTGTAAATAGATTCAACTGTTTGGAAAAGATAAGCTAACTGACGGTCTTGAGGAACAATTACTTTTTCCCAATCCCATTGATCCACATAAATAGAATGTATTGGCGAATAATCTTCATCAGGGCGTAATGCGCGCATATCTGTTATAATTCCTTCTCCTGGTTCTATCTCCAACTCTTTCAAACGAATACGTTTCCATTTAGCCAAAGAATGTACAACTACAGCATGCTGATCATTTAAAGATTTAATCGGAAATTTTACAGGTCTTTCGATACTATTCAAATCATCATTAATTCCTGTACCATCCAAAACTACCAATGGTCCTGACACAGGAATTATGTTTAATTCTTTTTGTAATCCTTTAGAGAATTCTTCTTTAACATAAGAAATTGCTTGTTCTCGAAGTAATAATGCTCTGCTCATCTTTTAATCTTTAAATTCTTTCTGGGTGTAAAAATAGAACAGCTTTTTATATAAAATTTACTATTTACTTAAATTAGTTTAAAAATAGTTAATTACAAATGTAATTTATTAATTATTATTTAATATTTAAACTTATAAATTATTTTAGGTTTAATATTTAAAATAAAAATCGATCAACTCTTACGAATTGACCGATTTTTTATCTTATATGTACCTATATAAAATTATCCGTTACAAGAACACGCTATTTTATCTACACGTCCTTGGTGTCTACCACCTTCAAATTCTGTTGCTAAAAAAGTATTCACAATTTCTTCTGCATATTCATACGCAATAAAACGAGCAGGCAAAGTCAATACATTTGCATTATTGTGTTGACGAGCCAAACGAGCTATATCCGTCATCCAACATAATGCAGCACGAATTCCTTGGTGTTTATTTGCAGTTATGGTAACGCCTTGCGCACTACCACAAATCAAAATTCCGAAATCTGCTTTTCCATCTTCTACAGCTTGTGCCGTTGGATGTGCAAAATCAGGGTAATCAACACTTGCTGTTGAGAACGTTCCAAAATCCTCAACCTCAAATCCTTGACTTGTTAAAAAGGGTACTAATTTCTCCTTATAATCGAACCCAGCATGGTCCGCTCCGATTGCAATTTTCATTTAATTAACAGGTGTTTTTTGTTTTTTGTTTTAAATAATTGTAAATCAAACGTTAAGTAAAAGTAACAACTTGTTAAAAGATGATTGAATAAAACTAATAACTTTTCGATACAAAAATTTGGAAATCTGATTCAAAAAATCAATTAGAAATAAATCAATACAAGTCAAGTGAAAGTTTTCATTTTGGCAAAAAAGATTTGCACACGGTTATTGATAGTTTTCACAAAACTTCTTTTTAACAAAAGTTGTTTATCAACCAAAATGATTAATTGTTGATAGCTGATCTAACTCTTTCATTACAAAACAAAATTACGAATAATAGCTTGTTAATTGCTATTAAATAAAATTTATCTCACTTTAGTTATCCACATATTAACAGTGCTAATAGTAGTAACATTTTTCTTTTTTTTAAAATTTAAAAATTAATTAATCTATTATAATATATATGAATTGTTAATAGTTGAAAATTGTATTGAATGATTTTAAGTGCGAAAATGAAACTTTGATTACTTTTGTGAAGTACAAATTTCAAAAGCAAAAAATGAAAACAATCAACGACTACAATTTCGAAAATAAAAAAGCATTAATCCGTGTAGATTTCAATGTTCCACAAGACGAAAACTTAAATGTTACCGATGATACACGAATTAGAGCTGCCAAACCAACGATCGATAAGGTATTGAAGGATGGTGGAGCAGTTGTCTTAATGAGTCATCTAGGACGTCCAAAAGGAGAATTCAATGATAAATATTCATTAAAACACATTGCATCTAAAGTTTCAGAAATTCTTGGCGTTGATGTAATTGTTGCAAATGACGTTATTGGCGATGATGCGAAACAAAAAGTTAATAATCTAAAATCAGGCCAAGTTGTATTATTAGAAAACGTCCGTTTCCACAATGAAGAAGAAGCTGGTGACAAAGATTTTGCACAAGCTTTGGCTCAATTTGGAGATATTTACGTGAACGATGCTTTCGGAACAGCACATCGTGCGCATGCTTCTACAGCAATTATTGCAGATTTTTTCCCAGAAAATAAATGTTTTGGTTTGTTAATGGAACAGGAGTTAACAGCTATTAACAAAGTGTTAGCTGATGGTGAAAAACCTGTAACAGCGATACTTGGAGGAGCTAAAGTGTCTTCTAAAATTACAATTATCAACAATATTTTACCTGTTATTGATAACTTGATTATTGGTGGTGGAATGACATATACTTTCGTTAAAGCGAATGGAGGAAAAATTGGAAATTCGTTGGTTGAAGACGATAAATTAGATTTAGCGAAAGAAATTTTAACTGAATGTGAAAAACATAACGTAAAAGTATATTTGCCAATCGATAATTTGATTGCTGATAATTTTAGTAACGAAGCGAATACACAAGTGACAAAAGTTGGTGAGATTCCTGATGGATGGATGGGAATGGATGTTGCTGATGAAACAATCAAACAAAATGCAGAAGTGATTAAAAATTCGAAAACAATACTTTGGAATGGTCCTTTAGGCGTTTTTGAAATGTCAAATTTCGCAAAAGGAACGGTTGCTTTAGGTGATGCAATTGCAGAAGCTACAGCAAATGGCGCTTTCTCTTTAGTTGGCGGAGGAGATTCTGTTGCTTTCGTAAAACAATTTGGTTACGACAACAAAGTGAGTTACGTTTCAACTGGAGGTGGTGCAATGTTAGAATCACTTGAAGGTAAAGAATTACCAGGAGTTGCTGCAATTCTAAATTAAGAAACAACATTTTTTCAACATAAATAAAAGTCGAGCTTTTGCTCGGCTTTTTTTATGTTTTTGAATTCATTGAACTTTACTTTTTCATGAGTAGCTTCTTCACTTTACTATCGTTTCGTTCAGAATAATATTTTTTTGAATGACATTAAATTTCTGACATTTCAAAGTATTGAGAAATCTCAACATCTTTTCACAATGTGATTCTAAAAAAAATCAGTTTTGATAATTGTTGATAGTAATATATTTATAATGAATAAATTAACTACTTTTTAACTGAGTTATCAAATAATTGTTTGTAAGATAGAATTATACTATTTTGTTAATAGTAAATGATTGTATTTAAATAAATTAAAAGCTTATAAACGTAGTTTATTAAAACTTGTGAATAAGTCATTTTTTTGAATTTAAATAAGTCAATTATACTAAAATTGTTAATTATAAATTATTCATTTTAAATGAATTAAAAAGTAATTAAGATAGTTTATCAAAAAATGTTGAAATTGAAATATAACTACAATTAGCTATTTTATTTGAAATAAAGCTTTGTTATATTCGTAATGAACTAATTTTCAGTTTATGAATGAATTTAACCAACGCCTAAACGAAGTAGAAAATCATTTGAATCATAACGATCTCGATTTGGGATATCGACGCTTGATTGATTGTGTCTTGGATTTGGATAAAATATCTTTTTACAAAGAGATTATTTCGTATTCAGATTTATATTACGACGAAAAATCAACCAACGATCATAAAAAAACTAAGGCATTAGAACTTGTTGAAAAGTTAAAACAAGCGACTCCTCCAGCTTATCAAAATGAGGAAATTTTGATTTCAACGAACAATGTTGAAAAAGCATATCATCGTCGAAATTTTAAACTTCATCCCATAACATTTGATCTCAAATCGAGAGAAGTTGTTGGTTTGGTTGGTGAAAATGGAAATGGAAAAACGACTTTATTGCGTTTGATTTGTGGCGAACTAAAACCGACTGCTGGTGATATCAATTACCAATTTTCTACAGCAAAATCGTTTAGTTACGAACTGAAAACGAAGTTAGTTTATGTACCGCAACGTATCGAAGTTTTGTACGGTTCGTTGATGGAAAATCTGCAATTTACATTAAGCTGTTATGATATTTATAGCGAAGAAAATTGGTTGTTGGCCAATGTAATGTTGGCTCGTTTGGGACTTTGGTCTTACAAAGATTTGCAATGGCGACAATTGTCGTCTGGTTATAAAATGAGATTCGAGCTGGCGCGAACATTATTGCGTCGTCCAAAAGTTTTGTTGTTAGACGAACCTTTGGCTAATTTGGATATTTTAGCACAACAAATTATTCTGGAAGATTTGAAGTTTTTATCGCAATCTATCCGAAATCCATTTGGTGTTATATTGAGTTCTCAACAATTGTATGAAGTTGAAAAAGTATCTACAGAGGTTCTATTTTTAGAACAAGGAAAACTTAAAATACAAGGAGATACAAATGATTTGGAAGGAGAATTTACGATTGTTGAAATAGATGTTGATAATACAAAAGAAGAGTTATTAACAGCTTTATCGGGTATTGAAATTAAGCAAATCAAATTTAACGGAGGTTCGTATATTGCTTATTTTGATAAGGGAATTTCGATAAATAATATTCTATCAGAAATAGGAAAATCAACCTTAAAAGTAAAATACATCAGAGATATTTCGAAGTCAAGTCGTCGCTTTTTTGTCAATTAAAACTAAATAAATTATGTTTAAAAAAATAAATCAAACTTTAATAACAAAATATCCGTTGATTTGGAATCTGAAATTTATTTGGATTTTACTAACTGTATTTATTTTTAATCTTATTGCATTTATCAATGGTTTTTTATTTTTCAATAAAAAATCTCAACTACAAGAAAGTGCATTATATGAAACCTTTTTCAATTCAGGAACTATATTTTTTTATATTTTAATAGGTGTATTAATTACGGTTATTTGGCTTTACTTTTATTTTAAAAATAATCGTTTCAAATCAAATTATCCAACTTCAAGAAACTATTTGTTCAAAGAGTTTTTAGCTGTTTTCTTCATCTTCTTTTTGATGATGTATGTTCCAAATTCGTTTAAAACTGGATTGAAATTACGCGTTTCAAATTATATGTCAGAAGAACAATATTTGAAAGATATTGATGTCATCAACCGTGCGCAAGGTTTTGCATTACAACCAACTTTTGGTTATGATAATTATTCGAGAAATTTGCCTGTTTCTGTTTTTGATTCGTTGGTTTCAGAAAAAGAAACAAAGGAATTGTATGAAATAAACAAAAAGGAATATTTAAGAGAAAATCCGACATATTCGTATAATGCTTTTTTAAAACCTTATTTTAGAAACCCAGAATTTGAAACTTTATTAGCAAATCATTTTCCTCAACGTAAAAGTTATTCTAAAATTATTTTTAATGAAATATATCAACCATTATTCAAAGTAAAATCTAATGAATATAATCCAGCGATGGAAGCTACTTATGTAGCTTCAGAACCAGTTTATGCTATAGATTCTGTTTCAGCACAAGTTTCAACTGCTGAAAATCCAAACGTTTATTACAATTTAGCGAGTTTATACAACTATAGTTTTTTAACATTCCAAAACCCGAAAGATTCAACTTTTAATCATCAATTTTACGATGAACAATGGATGGCTTTGTTACAAAAAAATGATCGTAAAGAAATTGAAAATTTATTGAATAATTATACTGATTTACTCAAAAAACAAGAAATTGGTTATCAGTTCAAACATAAAAAATGGATCGATTATATTCCTCAATATCCCTATTATTTTATTGATCATAAACTTGATTATATTAATTCATACCAAGACGAAAACAGAAAGCAAAAAGATTACATAAACCAAGATAGTTTGAACAGGGTATATGAAAACATTGAGTTTTCGAAATATCAATCCACTTGGTTAAATCATATTCAGCACTATTTGTTAACCGCTTTAATTTTTACTGTTCTTGTTATTTCGTTTAGATTTAGTTCGTTCAAAGTTTGGTTAATTTCCTTGATTGGATCAGGAATCTTAGGAATTCTTGGAAGTGTTTTCGGAATTTCTATTGATGCGAGTATTGGTCACACAAAATATACACCCTACATTATTTTATTGTTTTTCTACATTGCATTTATTGTGATTATAATTTTAGGATTGCGTTCCAAAAAATACAAAGTTCTAACAGGTGTTAATCTAAATTGGTTTGTTGCGACAAATATCTTTATCGCTATTGCGATGTTGAGTTTTTACACCGATATTCGAGCAGAAATGTTGTATAATCCTAATTCAGGAATTGGAATTTATGATTTGAGACAAACAAATAATGAATTATTGATGTTGCAAAAATTATCAGAAATCTTTCTATTTATTAATCCAATCTTATTTGCGATAAGTTTTTATTTCATTATTAATCTTTACAAAAAATGGCAAGCCATGCCAGAAGAATAAAAATAAAAATGAAAACAAATAAATCAAAAAAGCTGTTTTTAATGAATTAAAAACAGCTTTTTTGATTTAAAATTTAGATAAATTTTTTAATTAGTTTGTGTTTATAGTTCGTCTTTTTTGTTCCAAAGCAGGCGATTGTTTTTGATTTGTTGATTCGCGTTTTTCAGGAGCCATTTGTTCTGCTTTTTTAGCATCATTTTTCTTTTCAGTTTTCGTTGTACTTTTTGATTTTACAGGAGTTTTTTTATCCTGAGCAGATAAAGTTACAACAGCCATTAAACTTGCTAATACTAGTAATTTTTTCATTTTTTAATTTTTTTCAATTAGTGTTAAATAAAGATTTAGTTAAAAATAATAAAAAATTTTAAATGATTAGAATATAATTACTTAATATTTTAATTCTTTGCTTAATAATTTTCCAGTTGATTCATAAGCCGAAGCAATTCGTCCATATTCCATAACAAAATCATTTTTTCCAGAAGTTCCTTTTATTTTATCTGTTTTTATAGATAATAAAATGTGAGGAGGATTTGCAGTTTCAATAAAATGAAGAGTTGTACTCAATTTTGCTGGTTCTATCGCAATTCCCGCATGATAACCTGGGTAAATCCATTCCGAATTGATGATTAAGGTATATTTAGCAGAAGAATTTTTTACAAAATTTATTTTTTTTGATTTTGTTGTTTCTTTTATAAATTTATCTAAATAAGTAGAATTTTTGTTTTCATTCCAATCTGCCAGCCATTCTTTCCAATAACTTTCACCTCTTTTTGGATTGTCCAATACATCTTTTTCTCGTTTTTCTAAATATTCAGTTTCAGTTTTATTTTCATTATAAAACTTCACATTGTCAAAAACAAGTTCGACATTGATTTCTTTTTGATCGCTTAGAAAATTTGTGTTTCCAGATAAAATTTGAAATTTTTGTCCAAAAGATAAGATGCTTAGCATTAAGCAAATAGTCAATAAATAATTCTTCATAGTGTATTAATTTTAGTAAAAATATAAATATTCTTTAAATTGTTTTTGATAACTCTGAATACGAAAATTTATTGTTTATAAATAGTTTGTAAGTAATAGAAAATATTTTATAAAAAGAGTGGTCAAAACGTTTGGTATACTACTTTTGTCTTAACAAAGTTTAACAATATTGTATGAAAGTTTTAAACTCTAAATGAATTGTATTTGTTACTTTTAGAGGAAATTTGAATCAATTATATAAACATTAATTTCAACGAAATTTTGGATATACAACAACTAAACCTACAAATAGAGGCAAAAAGCGAAAGCATTGCAAGGTTAACAACGGAAATTAATAAAACGATTATTGGACAAGAAAAAATGATTGAAAGTCTATTAATCGGATTACTTGGAAATGGACATGTTTTATTAGAAGGAGTGCCAGGATTAGCAAAGACTTTAGCGATTAAAACGTTATCTGAAGCTGTAGATGGTTCTTTTTCACGTATTCAGTTTACTCCCGATTTATTACCTGCAGATGTTGTTGGTACTTTAATATATAACGTAAAAGAAAACGATTTTCGAATAAAAAAAGGGCCGATTTTCGCCAATTTTGTATTAGCTGATGAGATTAACCGTTCGCCAGCAAAAGTACAATCTGCATTATTAGAAGCGATGCAAGAACGTCAAGTTACGATTGGAGACGAAACGTATCCTTTGCAAAAACCTTTCTTGGTTTTGGCTACTCAAAATCCAGTGGAACAAGAAGGAACTTATCCCTTACCAGAAGCGCAAGTTGACCGTTTTATGATCAAAACGGTGATCACTTATCCAGAATTTGAAGCAGAACGCTTGATTTTGAGAAATTCGATTAATCAAACTTTTCCAAAAATAGAGAAGGTTATTTCTGTTCAAGAATTATTGGATGCACGCGAAATGGTGAAACAAGTTTACATGGACGAAAAGATAGAAAAATATATTTTGGATATTATCTTCGCTACTCGTTTTCCAGAAAAAGTGGGATTAGAAAAATTGGTACCAATGATTTCATTTGGTTCTTCTCCTCGTGGATCAATCAATTTGGCGCAAGCTTCAAAAGTGTATGCATTTTTGCGCAAACGTGCTTACGTTATTCCAGATGATGTACGTGCAATGGCTAAAGATGTGTTGCGTCATCGTATCGGAATTAGCTACGAAGCAGAAGCAGAAAATGTTTCGCCAGAAGAAGTTATCGACAATATCCTGAATGTTGTTCCAGTTCCTTAAATCTATTCTAAATCTTTTAAACATTGGATGCAAAAGAAATCATCAAACGTGTAAAACGTATTGAGCTAAAAAGCAAGCGCAAAGCGAGCAACCTTTTTATGGGTGAATACCAAAGTTCATTCAAAGGAAGAGGTATGATTTTTAGCGAAATTCGTCCTTATCAATATGGTGATGATGTTCGTAATATTGATTGGAATAAAACGGCACGATACAACGAACCTTATGTAAAAGTTTTTGAAGAAGAACGCGAGTTAACCATGTTTTTATTGGTTGATGTTTCAAATTCTGGAAACTTCGGAACGCGAAAACAAATTAAAATGGAAACAATTGCTGAATTGAGTGCAACATTAGCTTTTTCGGCAATTACCTATAATGATAAAGTAGGTTTGATCTTATATTCGGATCAAGTCGAAAAATTTATTCCACCCAAAAAAGGAAAACAACATGTATTGCGTTTGGTGAGAGAAATTGTTTCTTACGAACCAAAAATCAAAAAAACAGATTTGTCTGTGACATTAGAAACTTTTATGAATTTAGTTCGTCGAAAATCGAATGTTTTTATTTTGTCAGATTTTATTGATTCTTCTGATTACGAAAAAGCATTGCGAATTGTGGCAAAAAAGCATGATGTAACGGGAATCCGTGTTTACGACGAAAAAGAACAATCTTTTCCTGATATTGGTTTGGTCCATGTACAAGATAACGAAACAGGAGAAATCCGTTTGATTGATACTTCATCTAAGAAATTGCGTCAACAATATGCACAATATTATTACGATTTAGATCGACGCTATCAATCTATTTTCAAAAAAAATCATTCGGGTGCAATTAGTATTCGTACCGACGAAGATTATGTTCGCCCATTGTTAAACTACTTTAAAAGTCATAAAGCCTAATGAAGAATTTATTGCTTTTAGTCAGTTTTTTTATCTTAAACTTTTCATTTGCGCAAGAAATTATGCCCAAATTGGATCGCACAACGATTAAAGTTGGCGAACCAATTCAATATGAAATAAAAATAGATTTCAAAAAAGGAGATAAAATTGTTTTCCCTACCATTTCAGATTCCTTAAATTATCACATCGAGGTTTTAGATCAAAAAATTGATACGGTTAAAACAGAAGGAAAATCTGAAATTGTTCAGCAGTTAGAATTGACAGGTTTTGAAGCAGGAAAATTTACTATTCCATCTTTTATCATTCAAAAAAATGACAAAGATTTAACCACAAAACAACTTGAAATTGAAATTCAAGATGTTGAAGTTGACACAACTAAAAATGCTATTTTTCCAATTAAACCAGTCATGGAAGAAGAATATTCTATTCGTGATTATTGGAATAAGTATTGGTTGTATGGAATTATTGCGTTCATATTATTTATAATTGCTGCAGTTTTATTAATCTTATATATTCGTGCCAAGTCAAAACTTTCTGGTGATAAACTATATAAAACGCCTTATGATGAAGCAAAAGCAAGTTTGAAAGCGTTAGATGCAAAAAAATATTTGAAACGTGGTGAACAAAAAGAATATTACACACAATTATCATTTATTGTTAGACGATATTTAGGAAGAGTATATAATTTTTCTGCTTTAGAAATTTTGTCTGATGATTTGGTGAAATATATTGCAACAAAACAGGATGTTTTACCAGATGATGTTCAAAAATTTAAACAATTTTTGTTCGATGCAGACTTGGTGAAATTTGCCAAACAAGAGTTTGATGATTCTACAAATAATATGCACCGAAATTGGGTAGATGAATTTGTAGAGCGTATAAAACCAATAGAAATACCTGAAAATGAAGATCTAAATAAAGATCAAGTGACAGGCGAAAAATATAAACAGTTTAATAACAATTAGGAATGCTAAATTTTGAGTTTCAAAATCCTTGGATCTTACTCTTATTACTTGCTTTACCTTTCTTTATTTTTAGAGAAATTCGTAAAACGAGTCAGAAAAAAGCATCCTTAAAATTACCATCACTAAAAGCATTTGGTGGTGCGAAAAGTTCGTTAGCAACATACAAACCTATTTTATTTTTGATGCGAATAATTGCGATGGCCTTATGCATTGTAGCATTAGCTCGTCCACGTTATGTTGATGTGACTACAAAAATAAAATCTGATGAAGGTGTTGATATCTTATTAACAGTTGATACATCGTTGAGTATGTTAGCACGCGATTTGAAACCAGATCGATTAACAGCGCTAAAAGATGTTGCAAAAGATTTTTCACTTGGAAGAAAAACAGACCGAATTGGTTTAGTCGAATATTCTGGAGAAGCCTTAACACGTGTTCCGCTTACAACCGATCGTGATGTATTAACACAAGAAATTGAGATGTTACATTCGGGCAGTTTGGCTGATGGAACAGCTATTGGAATTGGTTTAGCAACTGCTGTCAATCACCTTAAAAATAGTAAAGCAAAATCGAAAGTAATCATATTGATTACAGACGGCGTCGAGTCGATTAATCCTTCGGGAGATTTGATGTATGTATCACCAAGACAAGCAGCTGATATCGCCAAAGATAAAGGAATAAAAGTGTATACCATTGGTATCGGAACAAACGGATTGGCACCTATGCCAATTGGTTACGATATGTTGGGCGATTATGTATTTGAGATGCGTCCTGTACAAATTGACGAAAAATTGTTGGAAGAAGTTGCTGATAAAACGGGAGGTTTATATTTCCGAGCGACCAATAATGAAAGTCTTAAAAATATTTATCAAGAAATTGATAAACTCGAAAAAACAGAAATTAACGAAGTCAAATATTATAACTATACCGAATTGTTTGCTCGCTTTTTATTGCCAGCATTTATTATTTTGGTATTAGAAGCTATTTTGCGAAGAACCTTTTTTAAAGAATTAATCTAATGCAGTGGGGAGAATTACATAATATTTGGTTGATGATTTTATTGTTTATCGTTATTTTTTTATCGATAACAGTATTTCAATGGCGCGAACGTGTAAAGAAAACATTTGCTGATAAAGAATTATTTCCATTTGTTTTTCCAATCACTTCTTCTAAACGTTATGGTTTTAAAATTGTCGTTTTTTGTGTCGCTTTATTTTTGATGGTTATCGCGTTGATGGATCCGCTTTACGGTGAAAAAGAAGTACAAGTAAAACGGGAAGGAATTGATATGGTTTTCTTATTGGATCTTTCTTCAAGTATGAATGCGCAAGATGTAGCACCTTCTCGATTAGAAAAAGCAACGAAGTTAATCACCGAAACACTTGGACAGTTAGGCGGAGATAGAGCTTCTTTGGTTGCTTTTGCAGCGAATGCGTATACGATTTCTCCGTTGACAAATGATTATGCTGCGATCGAAAGTTATTTGCAAAATGTTAATACAGAGTTAATTTCGAGCCAAGGAACAAATTATTTGAATGCGATTCAAGAAGCTGCAAAAACATTCAAAGGTTCGGCGAATACAAGTAAATTAATTGTCCTAATTTCTGATGGAGAAGACAATGAAAATACCGTTAATCAAGCATCTAAAATTGCAAAAGATAACGGGATACATATTGTTACAATTGGTGTAGGAACAGATAAAGGTGCGCCAATCCCGATGTACTATAATGGCTACGCCGAAGACTATAAAAAGGACGAAACAGGCTCTACAGTAATCACAAAATTAGAAGATAAAAATCTTCGCGAATTAGCACAAGATACAAACGGAACGTATATTCATCTGGATAATACACAAGATGCTTTATCTGCTCTATCAATGTATAAAGCTCGATTAGATAAAAACGAAATAGCAAATGCCACAACAAGAGATATGAATCACATTTATCAATGGTTTTTAGCGGTTGCGGTGTGTTTACTTTTTGTGGAATTATTAACATCTGAATATAAGATTTTTAACAAAAAGAAATAGTAAGTTTGTATGGTAAAATGATGTATTTTTTAAAACAAATAGGATTTTTAGGAATAATGCTTTTATCCGTTTTTGGTTATAGTCAATCGAAAACGAAAAGCTACATTATTGAAGGAAATGAGTATTATCAAAAAGGAAAATTTGATAATGCAGAAGTTGCCTACAAAAAAGCTTCGATGGAAGATCCAACTTCTGTCAAAGCAAATTATAATTTAGGAAACGCTTTGTTTCAACAAAAACGCTACAAAGAAAGTATTGCTCATTACAAGCGTTCTGCAGAAGTTTCTAAAACGAAGAATGATAAACATCTTGCTTATCATAATTTAGGAAATGCATTTATGCAAGAAAAAGATTATCAAAATGCGGTTGATAATTATAAAAAAGCCCTTAAAAATGATCCAAAAGATGATGCCACACGTTACAATTACGCCTTAGCAAAAAAAATGTTAGAAAAGGAACGTGAGAAACAAAAAGATCAAAATAACAAGGACAATAAAGATCAGAATAAGCAAGATCAAAACGATCAACAAAAACAGCAACAGAATAAACAGAACCAACAAAACCAAAATAAGCAGCAGCAAAATCAGAATCAAGCACAAAATCAACAATCTGATCAGCAAAAACAGCAAAATGAGGAAGGAAATCCGAAAGCTGGCGGCGAAAATGGAAATAATAAAGGACAAGGAAATAATTCGTCTCCAGAAATAACACAAGGAAATAATGGAGATGGAAAAGAACAAGATAATGCAAAGAATAATTTGAGTGATGGTTTACTAAAAGCATTGCAAAATCAAGAAGCTAAAACGCAACGAAGAATTATTCAGCAAAAAGCAGAAAAACAACGAACAACAACATCTAAGGATTGGTAATGACAACGGCAAGAGTTTTAAATAGTTTTTTAGTGTTTGCCCTAACGTCTATTACAGCGTTAGCACAACAAATTACTTTTAAATCTGATGCAGATAAAACGCAGGTCAGTTTAGGAGAAGCATTTAGTGTGGGCTTTTTTATCGAATCTAATACCGATAGTTATACGATTGATCAACCAATGAAATATCCTCCGCACAAAGGATTACAAATTGTTGGAGAACAACGTTCTCAAAACGTGTCGTATATAAATGGTCGAGGAATAATAGAAGATGGAATTATCTTAGCTTTTGTAGCAGAAAAAGAGGGGAAATATAGAGTTGGAGCTGCAAAAATTGTCATTAATGGGAAAACGTATACATCAAAACCTGTTGATGTTGTTGTAAAAGGAACTGGATTAACCCACAATAATTATAGAAGTAATACTTCGCAACCTGTTTTTTTACAAAGTAAAGTTTCGAAAACAAATCCTTATGTTAACGAACAAGTTAGTTTATCGGTAAAATTATATGCAAAAGATTTGTCATACTTAAACCGTAAACAGAATTTTAGACAAGGTAATTTAGATGGTTTAAGCCCTAAAATTGTTAAAAGTTCTCCAGAAAATATCAAACAAGAAATAGTTGCGGGTAAACAATATTTTTCTGAAGAAGTTGCACGTTATTATGTATTTCCTCAGAAACCAGGAAAAATAGAAATTGATCCGTTTTCAGTTGATGTCGTATTGCCTACAACCTATGGAGCAGAAGCGGTAGAAGTGCGTAGTAATCCAGTTGTAATTAACGCTAAAGAATTACCAGAAAATGGTCGTCCAAAGAATTTTAGCGGTGCAGTTGGGCAATTTAAAATGAATGCTTCAGTTGATAAAAAAGAAGTTTCAACGAATGAAAGTATAAATTTTGATATTGAAATTGTTGGAACAGGAAACTTCAATACAATCAATTTACCTGAAATCAATGCACCTAAAAACGTAGAAAAATTTGCACCTAAAAAACGTGATGCCTACAAAACTTACGATACGGGAATGAAAGGAAAGGTAGCTGAACAAACTGTTCTTGTTCCAAATTATGGTGGAGAATATACAATCTCACCAGTTGAATTTAGTTATTTTGATCCTGCAAAAGAAAAATATATCACGTTAAAATCTGACTCAATTCAACTAAATGTTTCAGGTTCTAAAAATGCAGACTCTACCAAAACTCTAACATCAAACAAAACATCAGACTCTACAATTTTAGAAAAATTTGATGAAATTAAAAACGATGTTAAAGAAGGAAAAAGTGGCTGGTTGTGGTTAACTGGAGGTGTGATTATTTTAAGTGCAGGAGGTTTATTTTTGATGAAAAATAAAAATAATTCAACAGAAAAAGAAAAATCAGAACCAAAAGTAAAACCAATCAACGAACAGAAAAATTTCGAAGCTTTTCAACCCAAAATAGAAACACAAAAATTCACATTGGTAGAAAAACCAATAATCAATTCTAATCAAATTTCAGCTGAATTAGAAGAACTGAAGCAGAAAATAAAAGCAGAAGATCAAAAAGATTTTTATCAATTACAAGAAAATATTTTGTGTAATGTGGCGATGAAAAATACGAATACAGATTTAGCTAATTTTTCGGATGAAATTATTGCTGAAAAATTACTGAAAAATGGTGTAAGTGAACTTGCTGTTGAACAATGGACTTTGTTGTTGAATAACGCTAGACAAGCTAAGTATGCTTATGGTGGCCTGAATCAAAATTTAGACGAAGTTTTCGAAGCAACACGAAATGTAGCAGAAGAATTGATGCGAAAATAAATTTCAAATTTTTTAGATCATAAAAGGGATAATCTCAATTTTTGAGTTGTCCCTTTTATTTTACAATTCATCCACAATATTTAACAGCTCATCAACATATAATTTCAAAATTAATTGGTAGTTAAGAACTTTGATTCAACAAATTAAAACACACCAATTATGAAAACAATCTTCTTAACTATCGCAACATTATTTTCAATATCAGCTTTTGCACAAAATAAATTTGAATCAGATTTGAGTACTATTTTAGTCGAATGGAACAAAGGAAATCATTCTTCAGAAGCTAATTTTAAGCAATTAATCAACGACTATCCGAATGAATGGTTACCAAAATATTACTTGTCTTTATCTGAAATCCTAAAAACGTTTGAATCGAATGACGCAGATTATAACGAAAAAATTTTATCACAAGTAAAAATTCAATTAGATGATTTATTGAAAAGTAATCCTTTAAATACAGAGATTTTAAACTTAAAAGCCTTGTATTTAACAGCAGAAATTGTGCAGAATCCAATGCAGAATGGAGCTGTTTATTATGGCGAAGTTTTACAAATCTATCAAAAATCGTTGGCATTAAATCCGACAAATCCACGTTCTGTTTTAGGATTGGCAGAGTTTAATATCAATTCGGCAAAGTACAGTGGAATGGATATTACACAAGATTGCAAAAATGTAAAAAAATCTTTAGCTTTATTTGATGCTGAAAAACCAAAGAATAACGAACCAAAATGGGGTAAAAATCGTGCGCAAAACTTGTTGAATAATGAATGTAAAACTGTACAATAATGATAGCTTTAGTAGCACAGTTTATTCACGAAATTATTTTTTGGTTGATTAATTTAATTGCTTGATATGAATAGTGATGTAAAAAAAATAATTTTTGTATTAATACTGATGATTTATTCATTAGTGTCAATTAAGAATGAAGTTATTGGAAATAATATTATTAGATATTTAGCTTTAGGATTGATTATTTACAAATTTGTAAAAGGTATAATCGTTTCAGATAAAAAATTGATTCTACGAAATACGCTAATTCTGTTTATTGTGAATATTTTGATTTATAGCATTATTTTTTTAACATCTCCTAATATTACGATGAATCAATTTTTTCATCCCGAAGCGTTAAAATATTTTATTGGTTATTTTTCTTTCAGTATTGCGGCATCGTTTGTAAACACTAGTGTTTTTAACGATTTCAAAAAAAATGATAAACAAATAGATAATCCTAAGAGTGAGATTTGGAAATATTTTGTTCAATCAATTGTTTTTACTCAATTACTTTATTTTGTTTTTGTAAACTTTGACAATCTATTTTTCATTAAAAAAGTATTTTATAGTCATTGGATAAATTATTTTTTAGTTGGAATTATAACAATTATATTCTTGTTATTCTTCTATTTTCTTGAGCGAAGACGTTACAAATTAGAAACTAAAATATTTCTTGAATCAACAAAAGCCGAAACGGCTACCGCAAATTTCGAAACCTTAAAAAATCAATTAGATCCTCATTTTCTTTTTAATAGTTTGAATGTTTTAACAGGTTTAATTGAAGAAAATCCAGCTAATGCAATTGATTTTACAACGTCGCTTTCTAAGATTTATCGCTATGTTTTAGAACAAAAAGACAAAGAAGTTGTTCCGATTCAAGAAGAAATAAATTTTGCAAAAACGTATGTTAAGTTACTCAAATTGCGTTTTGAGAATAGCATTGATTTTGAAATTGAACAAACAACTTTCTTTGAAAACGAATTTATTGTTCCGCTTTCTTTGCAGATTTTATTAGAAAATACGATTAAACATAATGTGGTTTCGGAACAAAAACCATTAAAAATAAAAATTTATAAAAGAGATGATTCATTAATTGTAGAAAATTCTTTTCAACCCAAAGATTCTATCAAAGAATCGACAAGAATTGGACTGAAGAATATTATTAACCGATACCAACTAATCTCAAATCGAGAAGTGAATATTGAAAAAAATCAAGAAGTTTTTCAAGTTCAACTTCCTATTTTAACTCAAAATGTGAATACTGAACTAACATAAAAAAACGGATGAAAATACTAATTATAGAAGACGAAAAGCCTGCAGCGCGTTTGTTGAAAAGACGTGTAGAAAAATTGGGTTATCAAATTCATGAAATGCTACATTCTGTTGAAGAAAGTGTTGCTTGGTTGAAGGCAAATCCGCATCCAGACTTAATTTTTTTGGATATACAATTGTCAGATGGTTTGTCCTTTGATATTTTTAATCAAGTTAAACTCTCTTCCTCTATAATTTTCACAACAGCTTATGACGAATATGTATTGAAAGCTTTTAAATTAAATTCGGTTGATTATTTGTTGAAACCAGTTGACGAAGAGGAATTAAAATTTGCAATAGATAAGTTTGAAAAACAATTTCAACAAGCTTCTTCAAGCTTTAATTTGAATGAATTGAAAAGTCTTTTTTCATCACAACAAACTGAAAATTATAAAGAACGTTTTTCCATTAAAATCGGAACTTCCATAAAAATTATAGAAACCGAAAACATCGAGTGTTTCTTTAGTGAGAACAAAGCTACTTACATACATACAAAAGACAATCGTAATTATGTAATTGATTTTTCTTTAGAAAAAGTAGAAGATCAACTCGATCCAAAGAAATTTTTTAGGATTAATCGTGGTCAGATCATTCATATCGATTCGATAAAAGAAATAACAATGTATTCTAACTCAAGATTAAAAATAGTTTTAAATACTTATAACGAATTGGATTTGATAGTGAGTCGAGAAAAAGTAACTGATTTTAAAAATTGGTTAGAATAATAAAAATTCTTTATTTTGTAGACAAATTAACATCTAAAAAAATAGAATGAATAATATTGTTTCTTTTTTCGAAAAACTTTCTATTAGTGAGATCGGAACCACATTTGCGGTACTTTTTGCAGTTATTGATATTCTGGGAAGTATTCCGATTATTGTAGGAATTCGAAGTAAAGTGGGACATATACAATCGGAGAAAGCTACGATTGCAGCTGGTATTTTATTGATTTCTTTTCTATTTTTTGGAACCAAAATTTTAAAATTAGTAGGTGTTGATGTTCAGTCGTTTGCTATTGCTGGTGCTTTTGTGATTTTTATCATCGCGTTGGAACTGATACTGGGAATTGAAATACAGAAAGGCGTCGAATCTAACTCTGCATCCATTGTCCCTATTGCGTTTCCGTTGGTAGCAGGAGCTGGATCATTGACAACAGTTTTGTCGCTTCGTTCGCAGTATGCAGATATTAACATTGTGATAGCTATTATTTTAAATATGTTAATCGTATATTTGGTGCTGAAATTTGCAGGTAAACTCGAAAAATGGTTGGGACCTGGAGTTTTATCGGTACTGAAAAAAGTATTTGGAGTGATATTATTGTCAATTGCAATCAAATTATTTACCTCAAATATCGGTGCTTTGTTTATGAATGAAATTAATATTTAAAAATTCATTATCTAATGAAAACATATATTTATATCGCAACAATTGTTTTGTTGATAGGATTAGGTTATAACCTATATGAGATGGATTATAAAGCTGGATTGATGGCTGAAGCTAACTTTCGTAGTGTTTTAGGAATTGGAGCTTCTGTTTGTGGATTAATTTTAGTATCTGTTTATTTTAGCTTTTTCCGCTTACAAGCAAATCTTAAGAAGTAAACTATTTATCTGTAGAAATAAAATAAAAAAGATTAACCCGAAAAGGTTAATCTTTTTTTGTTTGTATTGCTTCGTTCAACTTTTCTAATAATATTTTGACAGAATTTTCAATCACTTCAAAAGGTTGATGTTTAGATGAAGTATAAATCATCACCATATCGATCGAATATTGTTCTGAAGTTTGAATTAATAATTTATTTAATCGATAAGCTTCTTTTGCACGACGCTTCAAAAGATTTCGATCTACTGCGTGTTTAAATTTTTTCTTCGAAACACTCACTCCTACTCGAATATCATACTCTTCTTTTGGCTTGATTTTGTAGACAAATCTGATGGGATGAGAAACAAATGTTTTTCCATCAGAAAACAATTCATCGAATGCTTTTCTGCTTTTAAGTTTCTCATTCTTACCAAAAGTCAATTTCATATTGCTAAATTCTACGTAAATTTGTACTTGCAAAAGTAAGTATTCTAAAAAGTTTTAGAATTATGTAACTTTGAAAATAATTTATTTTTATTAAAACAAAAAAAAGAAGAATATGTATCCAGCAGAAATAGTAATGCCGATGAAGGCTCAGTTAACTTCTAATGGTTTCGAAGATTTAACTACTCCAGAACAAGTAGAAGCAGCAATCAAACAAGAAGGGACAACTTTGGTAATGGTAAACAGTGTTTGTGGTTGTGCTGCAGGTGCTGCACGCCCGGGTGTTGTCATGTCATTGAATAATGAAAAAGTTCCAACACATTTAACAACAGTTTTCGCAGGATTTGATAAAGATGCTGTAGCAAAAGCGCGTGAGTTTTTTGCACCATTCCCTCCAAGTTCTCCTGCAGTAGCTTTGTTCAAAGATGGTGAATTAGTTCATATGTTAGAGCGTCATCATATCGAAGGACACTCTGCAGATGCTATTGCAGAAAATTTAAAAGCTGCCTATAACGAGTTTGCTTAATACGATATAAATCATATTAGGATTTATTTAACCCATAATCATTGTGATTATGGGTTTTTTATTTTTTTTTGTTAATTATTTTGAAATTGTAATATAATTGTTTAGTTTTATTCCATATTAAACAGAAATAACACTAAAAATTAATAATTATGAAGAAAATTTTTACGCTTTTATCTATTGCAGCATTAACAACATCGTACGCTCAAACATTGAAATTAGAAAAAGTAGCAGAAGGATTACCAAAAGCATCTTCTCAAGCTCCAGTTCACAAAGCGAACGAGCAAACACTTATCCAATATAAGGATGGAGAAAATTTCTCTGATTCGACACCTGTTTGTGATGGCGCTATTAATCATGATTCTAGATTTTTTAAATTGTCAGATTATGGAATTACAGGAGCTTTCACTGTAACTAAAGTTGATTTCGTAGCTTCATCTCTTGCAAAAACAGCAGTTTGGGCAGAAGTAGTGACAGTAGCTCCTGGTACAAATATTAAAGCTGCTGAAATACCAGGTTCAGCACTTACATTAACAGATGCTTATGGGTCTATTACGACAGTTGGAGGTGAAAATAATTGGGAATCTATTCCATTAATGGAAACAGTTGAAATTCCTGCAGGAGTTGATTTTGGAGTTGCAGTAGCTTATGTATTTGAAAGAAATATTTGGTTTGGTAATAACGAAGGTGGAGAAACAGCACCATCATATATTGGTTGGCCAGACTCTGAATGTGTAAATGATGATGGAGCAAGTACAGTAGCTTCAGTTGGTTTCCCAGTTAGTTGGATTATGAATGTAACAGGAAATGTAGAAGGTTTAGGTACTGTTGAGTTAGGATCTAATAAATTAGCTGTATATCCAAACCCAGCAACAACAGAAGTTAACGTTAAATTAGAAGGATCTAAAGTTGCAGACGTTACAGTTGCTGATGTAACAGGACGTGTAATTCCAGTAAGCTTCTCTAAAGATGGTAAAGTTGATACATCAAGATTAGCTGCAGGAGTTTACTTCTTAAGAGTTAAAGATGACAAAGGAGTAACAAGAATCCAAAAAATCATCAAAAAATAATTTTTGATAACAAATTTTTATACAATTATAGAAAAGTGGAGCAATTTGTTCCACTTTTTTTATGTTCAAAATTCTTTCAAAAAGATGTTTTATAAATTATAATTCTAAGAAAAGTACAAATCCCTGAATTAACATCATAACATAAATTATATCATACCATATTGATTGCTAAACCAATGAAAGAGAGAAAAATGTATTGAAATTATCAGTAAATTAGCATTTCGAAATATATTATACATTATTTAATAAACAAATGAGAATAGCAGTCGTAGGCGCTACCGGAATGGTCGGCAGAGTTATGCTCCAAGTTTTGGAAGAAAGAAATTTTCCAATCACTGAAATTATACCAGTAGCATCAGAAAGATCAATAGGAAAAACTATTGAATACAAAGGAAAAGAATACAAAATTGTATCAATGCAGGATGCTGTAGAAATGCGACCAGATATCGCAGTTTTTTCGGCAGGTGGAGAAACTTCCAAACAGTGGGCGCCTAAGTTTGCAGAAGTTGGGATAACTGTAATTGATAATTCATCGGCCTGGAGAATGGACCCTAATTGTCCGTTAGTTGTACCAGAAATAAATGCAGATATTTTAACACCAAACGATAAAATTATCGCAAATCCTAACTGTTCTACAATTCAGTTGGTAATGATTTTAAATCCTTTGCACAAAAAATACGGAATTAAGCGTGTCGTTGTTTCTACTTATCAATCGGTTACAGGAACTGGTAAAGATGCCGTAGAGCAATTGAATGGTGAAATTGAAGGTCGTGATGTAACAAAAGTATATCCTTATCAAATTTTCAAAAATGCGCTACCACATTGTGATGTTTTTGATGAAGAAACAGGTTATACAAAAGAAGAATTAAAATTAACGAGAGAACCTCGTAAAATTATGCGTGTTGATGAGATGAATATCACAGCAACTGCAGTTCGTGTTCCTGTACAAGGAGGACATTCGGAGTCTGTAAACATCGAGTTTGAAAATGATTTTGATTTAGCAGAAGTTCGTAAACTGTTAGCAGAACAAGATGGTGTAACGGTACAAGATAATCCTGATACAAATACTTATCCAATGGCCTTCTATTCGGAGGGGAAAGATGATGTTTTTGTAGGACGTATTCGTCGCGATTTATCCCAACCCAATACACTAAATTGTTGGATTGTTGCCGATAATTTACGTAAAGGTGCTGCAACAAATGCAGTTCAAATTGCCGAATATTTAGTAAGAAAGAATTTAGTTGGATAATAATAAATTAGAACTATTCTATAATAAAAGAAAATCTGATATAGCATATTATATCAGATTTTTTTATGTAATAAAATGTATTTTTGAATATAATTGAAAACAATATAATATATGAAAAAAACATTTACAATTTTATTTTTAAATATTTTAATTTTTAATTTTGCGCAAACTTTAGATCCACCAAAATTTTCACATGAAAGTGGATTTTATGATAAAGATTTTAATTTAGAATTATCTCATTCAGACCCTAATGTTAAAATTGTTTATACAATAGATTCTTCAGAACCAGATATTAATAATTTAGAAGGGAGAACCTATAAATATAAAAAACAATATCCTCAGTATCCACATGATACTCCTTTTGAATTCTTTGAAAATTCTCTAAAATCAAATTTATACTTAAATTCAATTGAGGTATATGACAGATCGAATGAAGAGAATAGAATTTCTAATATCTCAACTTCTTTCCAAAAAGATCAGTATTTTCCAACGGAAAAAATGGATAAAAGCTTTGTAGTAAGAGTTAAAGCCTATAAAGACGATAATTCGTATTCAGAAACTATTACCAATGTATATTTTATCAATAAAACGTATACTTTACCTATTGCTAGTATTAATGTGAATGATGATGCTTTATTTGGATATGAAAATGGATTATTTGTAGCAGGAAAAAAGTTTGATGATTGGAGATTAACTAATTCTACTGATATAGCAGGATCATGGACTACTGCAAATTATTGGAATTCAGGGTCTACTTCTGAAGTTCCTGTTAATTTTATTTACTTAGCTGACCAAACTGTAAAAATTAATCAAACAGTAGGAGTAAGAAATCATGGAAATGGCTCAAGACATTTAAAAAATAGATCACATCGCATTTATGCTAAATCTGACTATGGAAAAAAAGACTTAAAGTATAATTTTTTTAGCGATTATGATATTGATACATTCAAACGATTAATTTTAAGAAATTCAGGACAGGATACATATAGTACTTTATTTAGAGATGCTTTTGTACAGAAATTGAATGAGCATTTGAATTTTGATACGCAAAACTATCAGCCTGTATTAAGCTTTGTTAATGGAGAATTTTATGGTATTTATAATTTAAGAGAACGTTATGATGAAAAATATTTAGAAGAGATCTATGGAATTAAAGAAAAAGATATTGATTATATAGAACAAACTTCTATTGTTGAAGCTTCTATAGGTGATCTTAAATTTTATAATGAAACTCTTGATTTTTTTAAAAATAATGATATATCAATTAATAATAATTATCAAAGAGGTATTACCTACGTAGATGAAATAAATTTTACAGATTATCATATAGCACAAATTTTTGCAGCTAATTATGATTGGCCATATAATAATAACGAATTTTTTAGAAAAAGAATTAATTATACGCCAGATGCTATTTATGGACAAGACGGAAGATTCAGATGGTTAATGAAAGATCTTGATATAAGTTTTAATGGAGATCAAGATTGGGTACCCAATTCGTATAAGCATAATACACTACAACAAGCAATATCTTCGATTAATCATGGAGGTGAGATATATGAAAATCATATATTGATAGGATTATTAGAGAATGAAAATTTTAAAAATTATTTTATTAATCGCTTTGCTGATTTATTAAATACAACATATAAAAAAGAACATGTTATTGAATTAATCGATTTAATGCAAAATAATATTCGTCAAGAAATGCCTCAAAATATTAGTCGTTGGAATTTAATTAATTCAATAGAGGATTGGGACAAAAATATTGAAATAATGAGAGAGTTTTCTCGTTTAAGGCCACATTATCAAATAGAACACTTATCTGAATTCTTTAAATTAAATGGAACTTATAACTTAAAAACTGAAACTAACAATATATCTCAAGGATTTGTAAAAGTTAATACGATTGAAATCAATAATTCAACAGTTGGTATTGAAGAAGATTATCAAAATTGGAGTGGAGATTATTTTAAATCTATTCCAGTAACATTAGAAGCAATTGCATTACCAGGATATAAATTTTCTCATTGGGAAGGTGATTTAGAATCGAATGATCAAAAAATTATAATTAATCCTTCACATAACTTTTCTGTAAAAGCTATTTTTGAAAAAACTTTAGGAGTTGGTGATTTAGATAAAGTTGATTTTATAATATACCCGAATCCAGTACAAGAAATATTAAATGTAGCTTCAAGTTCTAAAAGTAAAATTGAATATAAGATATCAAATATTATTGGACAAATAGTTGAACATAACTCAACCAATAATCAAAAAATTGATGTAAGTAAACTTAAACAAGGTGTTTACATTATCCAATTAACTCAAGATAATAAAAGAACAACGAAAAAATTCATAAAAAAATAGTTTATAAAGTCGCTTATTCAGCGACTTTTTTTATGTTTAATGAATAAGTTTTCAGAACTTTAACAAAGTTTTTACGTTAATAAAACAACCATAAACGTAATTTACGCATCTAAATAGTAAGAAAGAAAGGGATTTTGGACGAGAAACAACTGATAAAAGCTTGTATCAACAATGATTCGAAAGCACAAAGGCTGCTTTACGAAAAATACGATGCGCTTTTTTTTGCAGTTTGTAAACGTTATTTTACAGATATACAACAAGCGGAAGATGCTTTGGTAAAAGGCTTTTTGAAGATATTTCAAAATCTTAAAAGTTATTCGTTTGAAGGTAGTTTTGAAGGTTGGATGAGACGAATTATGATCAACGAATGTCTGATGGAATTGCGAAAAAATAAAATTTTTCATCTCAATGTAGACGATTACTCCTCTTCTATTTCATCCAATCAGGAGGCTTCGCAACAAATAGAGGAAGATGATGTGATGAAACTCCTCGATTATTTGCCCGATGGCTGTCGTCTCGTGTTTACCCTCTACGTTATTGAGGGATATAAGCACAAAGAAATTGCTGAAAATTTAGGTATTACAGAAGGTACATCGAAATCGCAACTCAATTTAGCGAAGACGAAATTAAAGGAAATGTTAAGTAAGAATGAACATATAAAATCAAATTTATCGTGAACACAAATGATCCAATAGAAGATTTATTCCGATCAAAAAGTAACGAAACTGTCGGTGAAAAACCGAGAGATTTGGTTTGGAAACGTATTGAGTTTGGTTTACAGAACGAAGAAAAGAAAAAGAAACCTATTCGCGTATTTATTTCAAGCGTTTGGTTTTCAGCTGCTGTTTTTGCATTAATTGCGATTCCTTATTTTGTACTTTTTATCGAAAATATTAATTCAGAAAACAGAAAAAATTCGCTTCAAGTTGTACAAACAAATGTGCCAGTTATAGAAAAATCCTCAATTGAAGAAGAAATAACAATTGTTGATTCGAAAGATAAAATAGTAGAAGAATCGATTGAAATTGTTAAAAATAATAAAGTAACGAAACAACCGACATACAAAATCATCGAAGAGAAAACCGTAGGAACAATTGCAAATGAAAATTATTTACAAGATTATTCACTTGTTTCTGCGCCAACAATTGAAGCTCCTTTATCTGCACCACAAGCAATGGAAACTCGTTCTCAAGTTTTGGATTCGATTGAAAATCAGGGGCAATTTGCAAAAGCGAATTTGAATAAGATTTCAAAGGATTCTATTATTTCTGATCGATTCGGTGGTAAAGTTTCTGGAGTTGTTGCTGCTAACGGTGTAAAAAGACAGATTACAAAACAAAAAGATACTTCGGAAGTGATGAAAATGACTGTTGTGGCAGAAGATAGAATAAGTAACACTACTTTGGAAACAGCTCCAGTTTTGGAAGTTTCTCCAAAGAAATCAATGGTTAATAAATCAACAATTATTTATAAACCATTAAAGTTTACGGTAAAGTCGGATATTCTTCGGACAAATTTTAAATTGTTGAATGTTTCAACATCATCAAAATTAGTGTTTGAAAGTTCTACAAATAGTGTGATGATAACTTTCCAAAAAGTGAAAGATAAAATTACGTTGACAACAAATCAACCCAAAATGGATGCAGTTTTATTAGGAATATTAGAAAAGAATAAAAAAGAAATTTTTGAATATTATTCAAAACCAAAATAAGAAATAAAGGTTCGCAATGCGAACCTTTATTTCTTATTTCCATATAAACGTATTGCGTTTTCTTTGTCTTGATTCATGGCAGCAATTAATTCGTCAAGCGAATTAAATTTCTTTTCATCTCTTAATCTTTCTAAAAATTCGAGGCAAATAGTTTCTTCATAAATCGTTTGATCAAAATCCAAAATATTCACTTCTACTCGATGTTCTCTCGTATTTGTTACTGTTTCTCTAAATCCGATGCTCAATAAACCTAAATATTTTTGATTATCCACAAAAACATCAACTGCATAAACGCCATCTTTTGGAATTAATTTATTGGGATCAACTTGTAAATTAGCTGTAGGAAAACCAAGTGTACGCCCAATTTTATCTCCATGAACAACTTTTCCAGATAGCGGATAATTGTAATTTAACGCTTTGTTCGCATACGAGATGTTTCCTTCGATAAGTGCATTTCTAATTTTTGTAGAACTTACCGCCACATCATTTTCTTCAACAGCCTTTAGTTGAATCAAATTGAAACCATATTCTTTCGAAAGAACTTGTAATTGCTCAAAATTTCCTTCTCTATTTTTCCCGAAATGATGATCGTAACCAATCACTAATGTATCAATATGCAATTGATCAACAAGAAAATTTTTGACAAATTCTACCGAAGTAACTTGTGAGAATTCTTTTGTAAACGCATGAATAATCAAATGTTCTAATCCAAATTGACGCAAAACATTTTCTTTTTCTTCTAAAGTGTTCAAAAATTTAAGATCACAATTTGGCTGTAAAACCATTCGAGGATGTGGATTAAACGTAATCAAAACACTTTCTCCATCAATTTCTTTTGCAATTGTATTGAGTTGTTTTAGAATAGATTGATGACCAATGTGTGCACCATCAAACATGCCCAAAGTAAGGACAGGACGTTTGATAGATTTGATTTCTTCTAAGGATTGATAAACGTTCACTAAAAATGATTTTGCACAAAATTAAGGCTTTCAAATCGAACTTCAAATCTATTTTTAATTTCCTTTGATTGTAATGTTTTGATTATTAATCAAAATATTATGACAAAAATCTTAAAAAGTATACAAATAATACAATGTTTTTAACTTACCTTTGCACCCAAATAAAATAAACTAAATCATTTCATATAATGGCAAATCAAAAGAAAGGTAAGATTGCACAGGTTATTGGACCTGTAATTGACGTTATTTTTGATAACGCAGAAGGCCTTCCAAATATTTATGATGCATTAGAGGTTCCTCGTCAAGGAAAAGAAACATTAATCCTTGAAGTTGAGCAACACATCGGTGAAGATACTGTACGTTGTATCGCAATGGATAGTTCTGATGGTTTACAAAGAGGTCAAGAGGTTATCGCATTAGGTAAACCAATTATGGTTCCAATTGGTGAGAACATCAAAGGACGTGTATTTAATGTAGTAGGAGATGCTATTGATGGTTTAGAAAATTTAGATAAAGATAACGGTTTACCTATTCACCGTCCTGCTCCAAAATTCGAAGAATTATCAACATCTGCAGAAGTTTTATTCACAGGTATTAAAGTAATTGACTTAGTTGAGCCTTACGTAAAAGGAGGTAAAATTGGATTATTTGGTGGTGCCGGAGTAGGTAAAACAGTATTAATTCAGGAGTTAATGAACAACATCGCTAAAGGACACGGAGGTTTATCTGTATTCGCTGGTGTTGGAGAACGTACTCGTGAAGGAAATGACTTAATGCGTGAGATGATCGAAGCTGGATTAATTAATTACGGTGAAGAATTCATGCAATCAATGGAAGGTGGATCTTGGGATTTATCTAAAGTTGACCACGAAAATATGAAAGAGTCTAAAGCTGCTTTCGTATTCGGACAAATGAACGAACCTCCAGGTGCACGTGCTCGTGTTGCTTTAACAGGTTTAACATTAGCTGAATATTTCCGTGATGGTGATGGACAAGGTCAAGGACGTGACGTATTATTCTTCGTAGATAATATCTTCCGTTTTACACAAGCAGGTTCTGAGGTTTCTGCCTTATTAGGTCGTATGCCATCTGCCGTAGGTTATCAACCAACATTAGCAACTGAGATGGGGGCTATGCAAGAGCGTATTACATCTACTAAAAACGGATCTATTACTTCTGTACAAGCTGTATATGTACCTGCCGATGACTTAACTGACCCTGCGCCAGCTACAACTTTCGCGCACTTAGATGCTACAACGGTATTAGATCGTAAAATTGCTTCATTAGGTATTTACCCAGCGGTAGACCCATTGAACTCTACTTCTCGTATCTTAACACCAACAATTCTTGGAAAAGAACATTACGAAACAGCTCAACGTGTAAAAGAAATCTTACAACGTTACAACGCTTTACAAGATATCATCGCGATCTTAGGTATGGAAGAGTTATCAGAAGAGGATAAATTAGTTGTACACCGTGCACGTCGTATCCAACGTTTCTTATCTCAACCATTCCATGTTGCAGAGCAGTTTACAGGTATTCCAGGTGTATTAGTTGATATCAAAGATACAATCAAAGGATTTAACATGATCTTAGATGGTGAAGTTGACCAATATCCTGAGGCTGCATTCAACTTACGTGGTACAATCGAAGAAGCGATTGAGGCTGGAGAAAAAATGTTAGCAGAAGTTAAATAATATTTTTATATAACAATATAGAAGAGTGCTTACGTTTCTTTTACTCTAAAAGTTACTAAGTACTCTTTTTTTTAAAACAATAGGATTATGCACTTACAAATTATTACGCCAGAATTCGTAGTTTTCGATGCAGTAGTAGATGCTGTTACTTTACCAGGAAAAGATGGTGAATTTCAGTTATTAAACAACCACGCTCCTATCGTTGCAACTTTAGGTGAAGGAACAATCAAAATTTACGTTCACACAAAAACTTTCGAAGATTTCGATAATATTTCAGGTAAAGTTTATAGCTCTCCATCAAATGAGTCTACATTATTATTAGACATTAAAGGAGGAACAATTGAAATGAACAACAATAAAGTAATCGTTTTAGCAAACTAATTACTTTTTTTGAACAAATATTACAAAAGGAGATCAATTTTGATCTCCTTTTTTGTTTCCTCATAATTATACTCGATAATTTCTTCAAATAATATTCTATAAAATTTAGATTAATAGTTTTTCCAGTATTGATTTACCTATAAAATATAAAATTATTCTAATTAATTAAATATTATAGGAATTTTTTCTAAAAATAGTTTTAATATTTTATAATTTAGAAAATAATTCTAATTTCACTTCATCAAAAAAGGAGTTACGAAAGGTAACCCAAAATGAGCTAAAATTTTTCAGATGAAGTACAATTCTCAAAAACATTCTTTTGGACACGGTGTCCTACTTCAAAATATTTATAATTGTGTCAATAGTAAAATCCGAATGTGTTATTGTTAATTTAATTCAACAAACCTACTCTACCCTACAATTTAATTAATTATCACATTCAAATCATTTTATTATGTCAACAGAAAAAAAATTACATTTCGATACATTACAAGTTCACGCAGGTCAAGAAGTTGATCCAACAACAGGTTCGCGCGCAGTTCCTATTTATCAAACATCATCTTATGTTTTCAATGATGCCGAACATGGAGCAAATTTGTTTGCGTTAAAAGAATTTGGAAATATTTATACACGAATTCAAAATCCAACAACAGACGTTTTTGAAAAACGTATCGCAGCATTAGAAGGTGGTGTTGCCGCTTTAGCAGTTGCATCTGGTCAAGCAGCACAATTTATTGCATTAAATAATATTTTAGAATCTGGTGATAACTTCGTTTCTGCTTCTAATCTTTATGGAGGAACATACAATCAATTCAAAGTTGGTTTTAAACGTTTAGGTGTCGAAGTACGTTTCGCAGAAAATGCAGATCCTGCGATTATCGAATCATTAATTGACGAAAATACAAAAGCAATCTATACCGAAACAATCGGAAACCCGAGTTTCAACGTACCCGATTTCGAAGCAATTTCAGCTATTGCAAAAAAATATAACCTTCCTTTAATTGTTGATAACACATTTGGAGCTGGTGGCTATATTTTCAAACCATTAAAACACGGCGCAAATATTGTAGTCGAGTCTGCTACAAAATGGATCGGTGGGCACGGAACTTCTATTGGAGGCGTGATTGTAGATGGTGGAAATTACGATTGGGGCAACGGAAAGTTTCCACAATTTTCAGAACCATCGGAAGGTTATCATGGTTTAGTTTTTTCTGATGTTTTCGGAATTAATGGTCCTTTTGGAAATATTCAATTTATTATCCGTGCACGTGTCGAAGGTTTACGTGATTTTGGTCCTGCCATTTCTCCATTCAATTCTTTTTTATTGATTCAAGGTTTAGAAACATTGTCATTAAGAGTGCAAAAACATTTGGACAATACGTTAGAAATTGCGCGTTGGTTAGAATCTCATCCGCAAGTCGAAAAAGTTAACTATCCTGGTTTAATTTCATCTCCAAGTCATCAATTGGCAAAAAAATATTTGGAAAATGGTTTCGGAGCGGTTCTTTCATTCGTAATCAAAGGAAATGCAGAACAAGCCAATCATTTTATAGATAGTTTAGAATTGATTAGTCATTTGGCAAATGTTGGCGATGCAAAATCTTTGATTATTCATCCGTCAGCAACAACTCATCAACAATTGAGTGATGAAGAACAACAATCTGCAGGTGTTTACCCAGGATTATTGCGTCTTTCTGTCGGTATAGAACACATCGATGACATCAAAAATGATCTTCAACAAGCGTTTGATAAAATTAAATAATCCGTTACTTTCGAATATAATTTAATAATGAATTTTCAACAATATCATTATAATCGATCTTTTCAATTAGAAAATGGTCAAACTTTAGAAAATTTAACCATTGCCTATCACACGGCAGGATCTTTAAACAACAAGAAAGATAATATCATTTGGGTTTGCCATGCACTTACGGCAAACTCAGATGTTTTTGATTGGTGGGCAGGTCTTTTTGGAGAAAATCATTTATTTAATCCAAAAGATCATTTTATTATTTGTGCAAATGTCATTGGATCCAATTACGGAACCACAAATCCATTGTCTATAAATCCGGCTACAAATACGCCTTATTACCGAGATTTTCCAACGATTACAATAAAAGACATGGCCAATGCGCATCAACTTTTAGCCGATTATTTAGGAATTTCGACCATTCATTTGTTAATAGGCGGTTCGCTTGGTGGTCAACAAGCCTTAGAATTTACTTTACTTAATAAAGTAAAAGTTGATAATTTGGTTTTGCTGGCAACAAATGCAGTTCATTCTCCGTGGGGAATTGCGTTCAACGAATCTCAGCGTTTGGCAATAGAAGCCGATCCAACTTTTAATGATATGACAGAAGATGGAGGGAAAAATGGATTGATTGCGGCGCGAACAATTGCGATGCTTTCTTATCGCACCTATTCTATATATAATGAAAAGCAAAAAGATGATCATTCGGTTTATACTGATTTCAAAGCGTCATCCTATCAAAAATACCAAGGACAGAAATTAGCAAACCGATTTAATGCGCACTCCTATTGGACGCTTTCCAAAGCCATGGATTCACAAAATATTGCTCGAAATCGAAAAAGTTTAGAGAATTCACTTGCTCAAATTTCGTCTAAAACCCTTGTGATTGGTATTTCTTCGGATATTTTATTCCCACCTACGGAGCAAAAATTTATCGTGAATCATATTCCAAATGCAACATATACCGAAATAGAATCTTTATTTGGACACGATGGTTTTTTGGTTGAACTCAAAGAATTGAATAAAATCCTAAATCATTTCGTCTAAATAATAAATGAAGCTCGAATTTTTTAAGCTTTTTATGACTAATTTATTTCGCTTTGCGAAACCTTTCCCGAGTTCATAGCCCAAAAGTAGCCGCTGCCCATTTGCTTGATTCAGCAAATCGTCACCGCCTAATCATTCCATGCAGTGAAAATACAAACCTCGCGCGCAATGAGTTTCCTTTTTTTCAAACTATAAACCGTCCAAAAAAAGTATTGTATACACTCTACTGCCACTCTACTGCCACTATGTTGCCTTCATCTTGCCTTTATCCTGCCTTTAAGTAGGGAGTAAGCTGCAAGTACGAATTGAGGATATAGCTGATTTTCACGAAACTTAAATCAAAATTATGACTAAAAATATTAGTTCTATTTTTAAGTATCGTAGGGTATTTTACTTTCATTTCAGTATTGATTGGAACTCAAGGTTGGAAATATATGTTTGATAGTCTAAAAAATATAAAAGAAAATCCACTCGATTTTTATATGTTTTTATGGCCAATTTTAATTTCAGGAATACTCTTATTTGTTAACGTAAAACTTTATTTGAATTTAAAATCACACAAAAAAAATCCATAAACAATTCTAAATACGCAATTAATTATCATGATTAATTTACTCACTTTCAGTAAATAGCGTCTATTTTACTTTTTATTTGGTTTTTATAGAAAGTTGCGTATATTTGAGAGTTAGCTGTAATGCGTCCAAAATTGCGCACAAAACAAAAATGATGAACCAAGAACTAAATAAATTTGAAAAGTTACTTTTTGGTACTACTCTATCTCAAATTTCATATCTAATTGAAGACGAAGAAGCGAAAGAATATTTCGGTTATAATTTTCAAACTGAAAAACTGAATTTCAAATTTAGA
>NZ_JACALO010000034.1:0-39457 GCF_030328185.1 Empedobacter sp. 225-1
ACAAATACGAATATATGTACTGTTTAAAATAAAATTTTATTGGTCTAATCCTGTATCATTTTTTCAGGACGTTACAAAATTAGGGCCTTTAAAATACTTTTCCAATAGGATTTTAAATGATTTGTTTTTAATAAGTCCAGAATAGGTCATTTCTATTCTAAGATCTTTTGAGATTAAAACCCAATACGGATAATTAATCTGTTCGTTTGTTGAAATAAATTCCTCAACAAAAGCATGTAGTTTTTCTTTAGGTTGATAAACTTTTTCTAAAAAATAAATAGTATCATGCGACTCTGCATCTACTTCTAAATAATAAACTTCGTTATTTAAAAAGTGGAATAAACTCTTATCTTTTTCAATTTGTTTTTTTTGAATTAAGCAATAGCTGCACCACTTTGTTGAAAAAAAGAGCAATATAGGTTTCGGTTTTTCATGGAAATTAGAATTTAATTTATCGAATGAAATTTGTGCTTGACTATAAATTGATAACAGTAGAAAAATGATGTGTAATTTTTTCATTATTTTAAGTTATAACGAATTCCGAAAAAACCACGAGTACCCTGCATTGCTGTATAACTGTAATCATTTGGTTCAAAAATAACATCATTCCTACCTTGTGGAGGTGTTACGCCATTTCCCGGTTCTCCAAAAGGATCCCACCAACGAGCAATGACATCACCTTTTGGTAAGACATTAAAAAGATTTTTTACGCCACCATAGATTTCAATATTGTTTTTAAATGATTTGGTAAATTGAATATTTGCTATAAAAGTTGGTTTTGAATATTCTGGACGATAATCATTTTCCACACGAGGTAATTTCATTTTGTCATTATAATTGGCGGTTAAATCAACACTTAAATTTTTTTTGAATGCATAACTTGCTAAGAAATTTCCAGACCATTTTGGAGCATGATATTGCACTTCTTTTTTTTTATTTTCGTTTTTGTACACATCCATATAGGTTGCGCCAAGAATTATTTTTAGGGGAAAATCAAATGTTGCATCTACGTTCAAAGATACCCCTTGAGAAATTGCGTGTCCGTTTAAATTGTCGTAGATAATCTTTGTTTCATCTATGTCTGTGTTCGCAACAATTTTGTTTGTGAAATAAGAATAGAATGTCGTGAAATCAAAGTTTAATGCTGCAAAAGAAGTAGGTAATTTGAATACATAATTAATATTACCATTATATGATTTTTCAGGTTTTAATTCATTTTCAAAAACTACTTGTCTAGCGCCAGTTAATGCACGATGATCTTCTGTGAAAACATTTACAACACGAAATCCCGTACCAAAACTAGCTCTAAAAGTATGATAAGATGAAGGTGAAAGTTTGTATGCAATTCTTGGAGAATGTATTCCTTTATGTGTTTTATCGTAATCAAATCGATAACCAAGTAATAGTTTATTTTCAGCATTCAAAGTCCATTCGTCTTGTAGAAAAACACCAGGAATAGGAGTATTCATTGGATTGTTCTTGATTAGATTATTATGTTCATCATATTCTCCAGTACCTCTTGTGTTATCATCGTAATACGTATATTTAAATGAAGATCCTAAAAGTAAACTATGTTGTCCAATTATTTTATTCCAATAAGCTTGAGCAAAAATAACTTGTTGTTTTCCTTGATAAGATTCTGAACCATAAAATGAATTCTGTTGATGAAAATTATACGAAAATTGAGTTATTATTTTCTCTTTTAGAGGTAATTGATACATTCCGATCGCTTCAAAACGATTTGTCATAATACTTTCGCCATAAACTTCATCACCTCCTCTATGTAATTTACGTTTCCAGCTCGTTTCACCTCCCCAACGATCTTCGTATAAATAGCGTAAAGCAACTGATGCTGTTCTATTTTCTTGACGTTCAAAATCAAATTTATTGAATAAAGTGACACGATCTTGTAGAGTTACATCCGTAAATCCGTCGTTATTTTTATCTTTTTTATTTCCATATTTAAAGTAATTAAAACCAAATAAACTATTTACCTTTTCTCCTAAATTATATTTGTATCCACCATCAAGATTGGTTTCTAACCATGAAGTTGTAAAAGCATCTATAGATAATTTCGGAGCAGATTTCGGAGATTTTGTAATCACATTAATTATTCCTCCCATAGCTTCTGTTCCATAAAGGGAAGATGCTGGCCCTTTTACGACTTCTATTCGTTCAACCAAAGAATTCGGAATTCCACTCAATCCATAAACTGTAGATAGAGAAGAAACAATAGGCATTCCGTCTATTAAAATCATGGTGTAAGGGCCTTCCATTCCATTTATATGGATATCTCCAGTATTGCATACATTACAATTGAGTTGAGGTTGAACTCCATTGATTAATTGTACAGCATCAAAAAGTGATGAGGTTGGATTTTTTTTTAAAAAATTTGTAGTGTAAATTTCAATAGGCACGGGGCTATCAGATTTTTTTATAGCTTTCATAGTGCCTGTAACTACCACTTCATTTAATTTTTCGGTAGAATCTTTTACTATTAAACTATCATTATTTATGTTTTGGGAGAGTGCAAGTAATGGTAAAGTTGAAATGAGGATGCTTAAAGTATTTTTCATGCGATATTTATTAGGCTAATTTAAAAGTTAGGCAAATCTAACAAAAATATTTATTAAATGAAATTTAAATAATTTTCTATATTTTCAGTTATATTTGTTTTATGAATTCATTAGTCGAAGAAAATTACTTAAAAGCATTATTTCATTTATCTGGAAATGGAAAAGGAGAAGTTAATGTAAAAGAGTTAAGTAAGCATTTAGAGATAAAAATGCCTACGGTAAATAGCATGATGAAAAAGTTAGCTGAGAAAGAATTGGTTATTTATGAATCATATAAACCACTCCGATTATCGGATAAAGGAATTTTGAAAGCATCTTTGATTGTACGAAAACATCGATTAACGGAAATGTTTTTGGTTGAAAAAATGGGATTTGGTTGGGAAGAAGTACATGAAATTGCAGAGCAAATAGAACATATTCAAAGTCCTTCTTTTTTTGATAAAATGGATGAAATTTTAAATTATCCCAAATTAGATCCACATGGCTCGCCAATTCCAGATAAATATGGAAATGTAGAGTTTGTTCACTATAAAAAATTGTCTGAATTTCAAAAAGGAGATTTAGTTGAAATTTGTGCTGTTATAGGTTCTTCGGATGAATTTTTAAAATATCTGAATTCGAAAAACATTCAGCTAAATGATAAAATAAAGATCATTTCAATTGAGGAATTTGATGGAACTATGACGGTAGAATTTCTTGAAACAAATGAAGTTGAAACTTTTAGTAATCATGTAACGTCAAGGTTGTTAGGTAAATAATGATTGCGCAATTAATATTTTCAACGTTATTACTCTTATATTTTTTAGGATTTGGATTCCTTTTTCAAAAAATATTCCCAAAAATAAATTCGTCAATTTCTTTTGTTATTTTGAACGGGATGATAGGAGTAGGACTTCTCAGTTTTCTACTTGCATTTTTTATCCCTTTAAATTTTACTTACGAAGCAATTTTAATTCTTATTTCTATTCTTTCCTTAATTTATCATAGAAAAGAGGTTCAAAAATATGTGAAAGAGTTGAGAAATATTTCACGATATTTTTATATATTTTCTTTTTTAGGCTTGTTGGTTGCAACAACTTATCCGTTTATTTTAGACCATTTTGGTTACTACATTCCGACGATAAAATGGTTGGATTTTGCTGGTTTTGTAAAGGGACTTTCTAATTTAGAATGGGTTTTAGCACAAAATAGTTTTTGGCATATTTTACAAGCTGCTGTTAACGAGAGTTTGGATGTTTATTATCGATTAAACATAAGTTTATTTATTGTTTTTAATTTATATGTATTTGATAAAAAGTGCTACAAATTGTTGTTTTTTAACATTTTGTTTTTATTTTTTTTAAATTCTCCTTCTCCCGATTTACCTGTTTTTGTTATAACAATTTTACTAATCAATGAATATTTAAATCAAAAAGGAAAAGTTTCAGATTATTTATTTTATTCGACAATTTTGGTTGTCATAAAACCAATTAGCATTGTTCTACTGATTTTTTTCTTAATTGAATATTTGAAGAATATAGAATATAGATTTTTGAAGGATAAAAACATTCTTTTAATTATATTTTTTACTTTCTTGTTTTGTTGCAAAGGAATTATTGTTTCTTCAAATCCTTTATTTCCTATAAGCTTCAGTTCTATTGAAAATCTCCAATGGAGTTCGCCTAAAAGTATGTATGATATCTCGAAATTAAATGGAAAGTTTATTCCTCTAAAGGATTCTTTTACATTTGAAGAGGTAATGAAAATGAATTCATTTGAATATTTATATGCAATTTTGTTTCAGAATGCTGTGCGGTCAATTATATTATTATTCATTATAGGATTTACACTTTTAACAACAATAATTAGTTTTTTCTACAAAAAATCGACCATTCAATTATTAATATTTTGTTGCTGGATAAAGTTATTTGCAATGCTATTTTTATCGCCTCAATTTAGATTTCTTTTAGATATTTTGGTTATTGATGTTGTACTAATTTTAAGTATTTTTAATCATAAAACCTATTTTCAGTTTTCAAAAGGAATAAGTTTTTTAGGTGTCTTTGCAGTTTCTCTTTTTATTTTATTTCCAAACTTAGGTAGATTAAGTTCAAATTCAATACGATCTTTTTCTTATCAAAAAAAAATAGAATTAAAGCAACTTTTACAGCCAGGTACTTACAGAGAAATACCAACATTAGAAAAAAAAATAGGAAATATTTTATATAATTACCCTACAAATTATCCCTTGATTTATAACTCTCCTGTACCTGCGATTAGTACTTCGACTTTGAATAGTTATTTAATATATAATGGTTATCCGCAACAAATAGATTCTTTAAATGTGAAAAATGGATTTTATTTTGTTCAGATGAATGAAAATGAACGAAAAAAAATAACTGAATTTTTGATGCAAGAACAAAAAAAAGCAAGCTAATTAGCTTGCTTTAAGTATTATTGTGCTTTACCTTTTACTCTGAAGATTTTACGAGAAGAGGTTGCATCATTAGATGTGATTGTGACAGATTTATTAAAATCCCCTGCCATAGAACCACTCGAATATTTTACTGTGATATCTGCAGATGCGCCTGGAGCTATTGGGGTTTTAGGGTAATCAGGAGCTGTACATCCACAAGATCCTACAACACTTTTAAGAACTAAAGGCTTGTCTCCTGTATTTGTTACTTTAATTTTTGAAGTAACATCTGTATTCAATTTAATATTCCCAAATTGAATTTCTTCTTTATCTAAACTAAGCGTTTGAGCAAATGCACTCGAAATACCTAATGCAAAAACACTTACAAACATTAATTTTTTCATAACGATAATTAATTTATAATCAAAGTTAAGCAAATAATCCAAAAAAGAATGCTTTTTTGTATTTTAGTAAAGTATAAAAAAACATTAATATGAAAACAGTAATTATTCCATTATTACTTTTAACTTTTAATAGTGTCGATGCGCAGATATCTTCAACAGCAACTGTTAATGAATATAATTTGCAAACGTTAGTAGCAGAATTGAAACAACAAAAATATACAGATGGTTCTACAAATAAGAATGAGTATTTTGATGTAAACTTTTTACCTGCGAGTATTGAAGGCTTCAAAGAAAAAGAAAATTTTAGATATAATGCCTTATTAGATGATTTCGAATTTTTACGCGATGGTTATTTATATAAAATGAATAAATATTCTGATCAAATAATTAGGTTTGACAATGGGAAAATTTATAAGTATGTAAATTTTATAGAAGGAAATGTGGTGTCTTCAAGGTATTTGCAAGTATTAACACCAATGGATGCTAAAATAGTACTTTACAAAAAGTTAACGATAGATGGAATTGATGGATTAGGAGCAAGTGGTTTAAATGCTTCAAATAAAACAAGTTATTATAAACAAGATAAATTACAGATTGGATTTGATGATAAATTGTTTAACGTACCAAAATCAACAAAAAAGTTTGGAGAATTTACTGATAAAAACGTAGCAGAAATTGTAAATAATAATAAACTTAATCTGAAAAAAGAGCAAGATTTAATTTTACTTATCGAGTTGTTGAATAAATAAACAAATTCTTTATTAGTTAAGAAATATTGGGCAGATTGTGTAAATTTGCCCAAATTTGTTTTTAAGTTATAAATAAATAATGGAAATCGCATCGAAATATACGCCGACAGAGGTAGAAGGAAAATGGTATGAATACTGGATGGAGAAAAAATATTTTAAATCTACACCAGACCAAAGAAAAGCTTACACAATTGTAATTCCACCGCCAAACGTCACAGGTGTCTTACATATGGGACATATGTTAAATAACACGATTCAAGACGTTTTGATTCGTCGTGCACGTATGCGTGGCTTCAATGCATGTTGGGTTCCCGGAACAGACCATGCTTCAATTGCTACTGAGGCAAAAGTAGTTGCGAAATTAAAAGAAGAAGGTGTTTCTAAATTTGATATCGGACGCGAAAAATTCTTAGAACACGCTTGGGATTGGACACATAAGCATGGTGGTATCATCTTGGATCAATTAAAGAAATTAGGTGCTTCTTGTGATTGGGATCGTACAAAATTTACAATGGATCCTGATTTATCTGAATCTGTTCAACGTGTATTTATCGATTTATACAACAAAGGTTTAGTGTATCGAGGGTATCGCATGGTAAATTGGGATCCAGAAGCAAAAACAAATATCTCTGACGAAGAGGTGGTTTACAAAGAGAAAAACGGAAAATTATACCACTTAAAATATCAAGTTGTAGGTTCTGACAAATATATCGTTGTAGCGACAACTCGTCCAGAAACTATTTTTGGGGATACTGCTGTTTGTATCAATCCAAACGATGAGCGTTACGAATGGTTAAAAGGACAAAAAGTAATTGTTCCTTTAGTTGGTCGTGAGGTAAATATCATCGAAGATGAGTACGTGGATTTAGAATTCGGAACAGGATGTTTAAAAGTAACGCCAGCTCATGATACGAATGACTACGAATTAGGAAAGAAACACAACTTAGAGTTCATCGATATCTTTACGGATGATGTAAAATTAAACGATTATGGATTAAACTATGCCGGAATGGATCGTTTCAAGGCACGTAAAGAGGTTGAGAAAGAATTAGAAGAAAAAGGTTTACTTGAAAAAGTAGAAGATTATAAAAATAATGTAGGAACATCTGAAAGAACAGGAGCGGTTATCGAGCCTAAAATCTCGAATCAATGGTTCTTAAAAATGACAGATTTAGCTAAACCTGCATTAGACAACGTAATGAACGATACGATTAAATTTCACCCAGCGAAATTTAAAAATACATACCGTAACTGGATGGAGAATGTAACAGATTGGAACATTTCTCGTCAATTATGGTGGGGACACCAAATTCCTGCATTTTTCTATGGTGAAGGAAACGAAGATTTCGTTGTTGCTTTAACAAAAGAAGAAGCATTACCATTAGCACAAGAAAAAACAGGAAATACTGCTTTAACTATTGAAGATTTACGTCAAGATGAAGATGCATTAGATACTTGGTTCTCTTCTTGGTTATGGCCAATTTCTGTTTTCAATGGAATTAATGAACCAGATAACGAAGAAATCAATTATTACTATCCAACACAAGATTTAGTAACTGGTCCAGATATTATTTTCTTTTGGGTGGCACGTATGATTGTTGCTGGATACGAATATCGTAACGAATTGCCTTTCGAAAATGTATATTTCACAGGTATCGTTCGTGACAAACAAGGTCGTAAAATGTCGAAATCTTTAGGGAATTCGCCAGATCCGATTGAGTTAATGAACGAGTACGGAGCCGATGCTACGCGTATGGGAATGTTGTTAACGGCACCTGCTGGAAATGATTTACCATTTGATGTGGAGTTATGTTTACAAGGACGTAATTTTGCAAATAAAATTTGGAATGCTTTCCGTTTAATTAAAGGTTGGGAAGTTAAAGAAGATTTAGAACAAACTACAGCGCAAGCAAAAGCAGTAAACTGGTTCGGAAATAAATTCCAACAAACCTTAGCAGATATCGAACATAACTACTATCAATACCGTTTATCAGATTCGTTAATGGCAATCTATAAATTAATTTGGGACGATTTCTGTTCTTGGTATTTAGAAGCGATTAAACCTACATTTGGTGAACCAATTGATCGCAAAACATTTGATGCAACGATTGGTTATTTAGAAAATGTATTGAAAGTTTTACATCCATTTATGCCTTTCTTAACAGAAGAAATTTGGCATTTAATTGCTGAAAGAACGGATGACGAAGCTTTAATTGTTTCGAAGTATCCAGAAATTACATCTTTTGATGAAACGATTATCAAAAATTTTGAAAATACAAAAGAAGCAACAACAGCAATTCGTGGTTTACGTTCAGAAAAAGGAATGTCTCCAAAAGAAGCATTAGAAGTTTTTGCTGATGCACAAGCTACTAACGAAATCTATGTAGATGTATTCTCGAAATTAGGAAATGTTTCTAACTTCAATACTGGAGATAAACCAGAAAAAGGTTTTGCTTTCCGTGTAGGTACATTAGAATTTATGATTCCTATGTCTGATAATATTGATGTTGAAGCTGAACGCGAGAAATTACAAAAAGAGTTAGAATACTATCAAGGTTTCTTAAATTCTGTTCGTAAAAAATTATCTAACGAAAAATTTGTTGCTGGAGCGCCAGAACAAGTTATTGGTGCAGAACGAAAAAAAGAAGCAGACACATTGGCTAAAATTGCTCAAATCGAAGAGCAATTAGCAGCATTATAAGTTAAAGGTTATACGTAATAAGTTATAAGCTTAAGCCACTCCAATTGGGAGTGGCTTTTTTTATGTATTTAATTTTAATTGAAAAGTATATTTCTTAACTTTGCACACCTTTTTACAAAAACTTAATGCAGTATTTAGAACTACTTTTAATCGGAATTTTTACAGCTTTTATTGGATCATCCATTCCTGGATTATTGAATATGACGGTGGTGAAAATTGGTAAACAAGAAGGAACTAAAAGTGCATATACCTTTATGTTAGGAACAGCAATTACAATCGCGATTCAAGTTTATTTAGCCATTTTTTTAGCAAAATTCATTAATTTTAATGAAGAAGTAACTAAAATTTTCCGGCAAGTAGGATTAACAGTTTTTGTAATGATTACGATATATTTTCTATTTTTTGCGAAAAAACAAGACCTAAAAAAGAAAAATAAAAGACTAAAACAACAAGGAGATGTCAAACAGAAGAATAAGTTTTTATATGGATTATTGTTATCAGCTGTAAATGTTTTTCCGATACCTTTTTATGTCTTTTTAAGCGCAACTTTAATTTCATATAAAATTACGGTTTTTGGTCAACCTAATAGCTCTATTTTTGCATTAGGTGTAGTGATTGGTTCGATGATAATTTTTAGTTTGTATCTTAAATTTTTCAATTCAAAATCAGAAGAAAATTCATTTATTCTAAAAAATATCAACTATGTCATTGGCGGTGTAACGAGCGTAGTTTCTATTTTGACGATTTATCAACTGTTTCTCTAAGAATTTATTTCTAACTAAAGATTGTATTCTCTATCGTTTTATTTATTAAGATTCATTCAAAATAACTTTAATTAATCTTAAAAAGTGTTTTTACATTTTTACGATTGAATTAAATAAACTTAAATTCCAAAAAAAATCATTAAATTAACATTTCTAAAATGTTTAAAATGTCTGATTTTAAAACGGAAATTGATAAGATTTACGAACTGCAATTCAAGAATAAATCAACTATTCGAAATTTAACTATTGCTCAACGCAAAGTATTTTTGCTAAAATTAGAACAATCAATTCTTAATCACCGAATTGAAATTGAGCAAGCATTGTTTATTGATTTAAGAAAATCAAAAGTTGAATCAGATTCAACTGAAATTTTCCCTGTTTTATCAGAAATTAGGTTATTTCGAAAAAAGTTGAATCGCTGGTCGAAAATAAAATCTGTTTCTAATAATCTTCTTTTTTTTGGTTCGAAAGCAAAAATTCAGCCCGAAGCTTTAGGTAATTGTTTGATTATTTCGCCATGGAATTATCCTTTTCAGTTATGTTTACTACATCTTGTAGCATGTATTTCAGCTGGAAACACAGCCATATTGAAGCCTTCAGAATTTTGTCCAAATGTTTCTAAACTACTTGATAAAATTATATCCGAAGTTTTTGAACAAAATCATGTTGCAGTTATTGAAGGGCAAGTTGATGAAACCACCTATTTATTAGCCAAAAAATTTGACCATATTCATTTTACAGGATCTCCGAAAGTTGGTAAAATTGTAATGCAAGCAGGAGCTAAGCATCTTTCTTCTGTGACATTAGAATTAGGAGGTAAATCGCCTTTGATTATTGATGGTTCAATTCCGATGCAAGAAGTGGTAGAGAAAGTTGTTTGGGGTAAATTGATCAATTTGGGACAGACTTGCATTGCGCCAGATTATATAGTGATTAAAGAAGAGTTCAGCGATCAATTTGTAAATGCTTTTATTACACATGTCGAAAATATTTTTGGAAAAAATCCTTCTCAATCAGAGGATTTGGCTCGAATAGTAAATCTTCAAAATTACAATCGATTAAAAAATTTGATCACCGATGCTTTAAAAAAAGGTGCGAAATGCCCGTTTGGAAATGAATATAAAGAGGATGAACTATACATTAAACCAACTTTATTAATTGATATACCGAAAGATGCTTTAATAGAAATTGAAGAAATTTTTGGTCCAATACTTCCTATCTATACATTTAAAGAGATTAATGAAGTAATTGAGTATATTAATTTGAAAGAAAAGCCTTTAGCTTTATATTTATTTTCTAATAACTTGGTTTTTATTGAAGAAGTTAAAAATCAAACATCTTCAGGATCTGTCGTAATAAATGAAACTTTAGTTCATATTTTACATCCGAATTTACCATTTGGAGGAGTTAATCATTCAGGAATTGGTGCGTCAACTGGTTATGAAGGGTTTAAAGGTTTTTCACACATGAAGCCAGTCTTACACGTAAATCGTATTTTATCTCCATCCAAATTTCTTAATTATCCGTATACTTCTACAACCCAAAAGGTAATTGATTTTTTGATGAAATATTTTTAAAATCATTTCAACCGTTTTAATCTTATATTTGTTTTATACAACTATCAACGTTATTTTTGTAATTAAATCATATAAAATTGTTATCAAAAAAGACAAAATACGGACTAAAAGCGATGGCTCATTTAGCCAGACAAGAAAGTAATAAACCAGTATTGATTGGGCAAATTTCTGAAAAGGAAGTTATCCCTAAAAAATTCTTGGAGGCAATTTTATTGGATTTAAAAAAATTGGGATTTGTCAATTCGAAGCAAGGAAAAGGTGGTGGATATTATTTAGCGAAAGAGGCAAAGGATATTAGTTTAGCCTCTTTGATTCGTGTCCTAGAAGGCCCAATTGCACTTTTGCCTTGTGTGAGTAAGAATTATTACGAAAAATGTGACGACTGTCCGAACGAAGGCATTTGTACCTTGAATAAGGTAATGATAGAGTTAAGAGATTCGACATTAGAAATCCTTGAAAATAAATCATTAGAAAGTTTAAAATAAATTTTGCCTGAAATTTTTCAGGCTTTTTTATTGGTAAATTTTATAAGAACAAAGAAAAATAGTATAACACTATCTCAGGAATATTTTCTAATTTCGAACATTTGTATTTCATGAAAAATAAATCCATTCAACAAGAGTTTAACTTCCTTTTAGATCAACACGATTTTAATTCACATCGCTATCTATTAGCTGTAAGTGGGGGAGTTGACAGTATGATTTTGTTGGATTTATTTCGTCAAACTTCTGCAAATTTTCAAGTGGCTCATTGTAATTTTCAATTGCGTGGAGTAGATGCAGATAATGATGAAGCATTAGTGAGAGAATATTGTGGAAAATTGAATATTCCCTTTCATTCGGTTCGTTTTGACGTTGCAGCTTATCAAAAAACAGGTAATTATTCGGTAGAAATGGCTTGCCGAAATTTGCGTTATGATTGGTTTGAGCAAGTTCAGAAACAAAATCATTTGGATATTTTGGTTACCGCGCATCATTTGGATGATAATATCGAAACGTTTTTGATTAATCTATCTCGTGGAACAGGTTTGAAAGGTTTGATTGGAATGCAAACTGATAATGGAAAAATATTCCGTCCGCTTTTAAACTTTACAAAAAATGAGTTGTTAGTATATGCAGAAGCAAATGAAATTAGTTGGCGAGAAGATTACACAAATGCGACAGATGAATATACCAGAAATAAAATTCGTCATCATATTACACCTGTTTTAAAAGAACTTCATCCTCAGTTTGATGAGAATTTTTTGGCAAGTTTAAGTCATATCAATGATAATTATCAAATTATACAAAATAAAGTAGAAGAAATCAGAACTGATTTATTTTCAGGAGATAATCCAATAAAGATTGAAATTAATCCATTAAAATCACTTCAACCTTTAGAAACTTTTTTGTATTATTTATTCGAAAAATATGGTTTTTATTCGAGTAAAGAACTTCTGAAATTTTTGGATGCGGAAACGGGAAGTGAAATAAAATCAACAACTTATCGATTGGTTAAAAATCGAGAGAATTTGTTGCTTCAACCAATAGAAGAAGAATATGAAGACGAAATAACAATTTTTGATGATTTAATTGAAATCAATTCGTTAAATTTGAAGTTCGTGAAATCGATAAATCCACACGAAAACGCTACAGAAATAGTAGACTTTACATCAATTATGTTCCCACTTAAACTAAGAAAAGTGAAAGAGGGGGATTTCTTTTATCCAATCGGAATGAATGGACAAAAAAAATTGATGAGTAAGTTTATGAAAGATTTGAAACTTTCTAAGTTAGAAAAAGAGAAGGTTTGGTTGCTTTGTGACCAAAAAGATCAAATTATTTGGGTAGTGAATTATCGTTTGGATGAACGTTTCAAAACAACAGAAACAAGTAAAAACTTTTTAAACATTACAGTATGTTAAAGAAACTTTGGATACTTTTTTTGTTTCCAATTTTAGTCAACGCACAATTATTTAGTCCTGCAAAATGGTCGAGTTCGGTGAAGGAGGTTGGACAAAATGAGTTTGAAATTGAGGTAACAGGAAAAATTGATAAAGGTTGGCACCTTTATTCATCAAAACATCCTGATGGAGGAATAGGAATTCCAGCAAGTGCAGCATTTAAACCAGCTGCCAATGCAAAATTAGTTGGTGGAGTACGAGAAATAGGAAAACGTATCGATAAATACAGCCAGATTTTTGAACAAGATGAAAAGTATTTTGAGAACCAAGTAAAATTTGTTCAGAAAGTAAAAGTTACAGGTGATAAACCTGTAAATATTTCGTACACAATCGAATTTCAGATGTGTGATGCCGAACGTTGTTTGCCACCAGATGAAACAAGTGGTAGCGTAAAATTAACGCCAACTGCACAAGTTGAAGAAACAAAAGAGGAGTTAAAAATAGAAGAAACTGTAGCTGAAATAAAAGATACAGTAGTTGAAAAAGAAATTGTACAAGACACTATTGAAGTTGATTCTGTAGCAGCTGTTCCTGCAACTCAAGATAGTATCAAAAAGGTAGATGAGTCTTTATTAGCAGATAACGAAAAACATGATAATGGATTAATAAAAATCTTTTCATTAGGATTTTTAGGAGGTTTAGCAGCTTTGTTAATGCCTTGTATTTTCCCAATGATTCCTTTAACTGTAAGTATGTTTACGAAACAAAGTAAATCGAAAGGTGAAGGGGTTGGAAAAGCATTTATTTATGGTTTATCCATTATTGTTATTTATGTTGCATTAGGATTATTAGCAACAGTAATTTTTGGCCCATCGGTACTAAATGAAATGTCAACAAATCCATGGGTAAACTTAGCTTTCTTTGTTATTTTCATTGTGTTTGCTATTTCATTTTTCGGAGCTTTCGAATTGACATTACCAAGTAAATGGGTAAATGCAGCTGATAAAGGAGCTGATAAAGAAGGATTAATCGGAATTTTCTTTATGGCGTTTACTTTAGCATTGGTTTCATTCTCTTGTACAGGACCAATTATTGGATCATTATTAGTACAAGCAACGCAAGGAGGAAATTATTATTCATTAATTGTAGGAATGCTTGGGTTCTCTTTGGCTTTAGCCATTCCATTTACATTATTTGCAATGTTCCCAGGATGGTTAAATTCGATGCCAAAATCTGGAGGATGGTTAAATACAATCAAAGTATCGTTAGGGTTTATTGAATTAGCCTTTGCTTTAAAATTCTTATCAAACGCAGATTTGGTATGGCAAATGAATTGGTTACCAAGAGAAATTTTCTTAGCATTTTGGATTGCAATTTTTATCTTCTTAGGTTTATATTTATTAGGTAAATTTAGATTAGAATTAGATTCGCCTGTGCAAACGATTGGCGTGCCAAGAATGTTGTTTGCATTATTATCGATAACTTTTGCAATTTATATGATTCCAGGTTTATGGGGAGGTCCATTAAAATTGTTAAGTGGATTAACGCCACCAATGACCTATTCTGAATCGCCACGTGGTTTCCACGAAGGTGTAGGAGGTGGACAAACAACTGCTAAATTTGATGATCCAAATATGGTTGCTGGACCTCATGGAATTCCTGCTTTCAAAGATTTTGAACAAGGAGCTGCATACGCAACAAAAGTTAACAAACCAATTTTGTTAGATTTTACGGGACATGCTTGTGCAAATTGTCGTAAAGTTGAAGAACGTGTTTGGAGCGATGAGCGTGTGAAAAAGATGTTGACTGAAGATTTTGTTTTAGTTTCGTTATACGTTGATGAGCAAACTCCTTTACCAAAGGAAGAACAAGTTTTTTCAAAACATTTAAATAATAGAACTTTAAAAACAGTTGGTAATAAATGGACAGCTTTCGAGATTGAACATTTTAATGCCAATGCACAACCATACTATATTGTGGTTGACAAAGATTTGAATCGTTATTCTAAACCATTAGAAGCAGAGCTTGATATAGAAGTTTACTTGAAATGGTTACAAGATGGTATTGTAAAATATAAATCGAAATAATTATCTTTTATATACAGATAAAAACTCCCGCATTTGCGGGAGTTTTTTGTTTTTACTCAATTTGTTCCAATAAATACCAATTATCTTTCAATTTTTGAGAGATTTTATATTCATTTTTAAAATCGTAAGTATTTTTATTTTCTGTATTTTTAGTGTAAAATAGTTTATTATAGTTGCGCAAACTATATGTTTTTGTTTTAAGTTTCTGATTAAAATAATAACCAACTATTTGATTGTTATTATAAAAGTTGTATTTCTTTTTTGAATCAATAAATAATTTAGACAACATTGGATTATTGTTTATCGGTAAACTATCTGTTTGTACGACATTATTTTCTATGTATTGAACTTTGATTGAATAAGAATTATTGTATTTATAGAAATTAACTTTTGCAGGAAAATGCTCGTAATTTTTAATAAAACTTTTATAATCATCCAGAATTTTTGATTTAAGAACTCTTATATATTCAATTGTATCAGTATTAAGATAAAAATAATAAGTTGTTTGATTATTGAATACATATGTTTTTCCTCTTAATTCATATCAAATAAATTTTCATTAGCTTCAATTGCTTGAATTGTTTTTTGATAATCAACTTTCTTAGAACAACTTATTGTTCCTATAATAAGTAAATTGAAAAATAGGAGTTTTTTCATTCAGTTTAAATATGAGATATAATAGTTTAAGATACATATTTTTAAATAAAAAAAATCCCTCAATTTCTTGAAGGATTTTAAGTATTATTTGATCGAAAAATCTATTACAACCATTCGTCATCATCTTCTGAATCTTCTAATTCAGCATCGATGAATTGAATATAAAATGCAACAATTTCTCCTTTTTCATTATAACCAAAGTAAGCAGGATAGATTCCTTCCCCGAAACCAGCCTGAAAAATTGGTGATTTGAACTCTGTAGTTGGAATTGTCCAATTTATCCAATCTCCTTCTTCTGATTGATATTTAGGATTATTTTTAGCATTTTCTACGAATAATGCGTTAAAATAATCATCGTATAAATTGACATCACCTTTACTTTCGAAATCATCGATAAATTTTACAAAAAAATCTTTTGCTTCTGCATCAACGATAGTCGCTAAACCACTTTCGATTGAGAAACCAAAGTATTCTCCTTCTTGTAATTCTTCAATCAACTCGATTCCTTTCATTGCTTCTTCATAACGAACAGGTTTTTCGTCTGTAAAAGCAACTTTAACACAACCAATTAAGTTTTCAACATCACCATCGTCTTCAAATTTTACAATGCTTGCAGTGACAGGAAAATTACCTTTTGGTGTTTCAAGGAAATAAGGATCTTTATCCATTGATAAATATTCTCCCAAAGGATCATTCACAAAAATCTTTCCTGAAGGCAAAGACACTTCTCCCAAATCAATTTGGTCAATCTCAACTCCACCAATTTCTTTATCGGTAAAATATTTTTCTAAGTCGTTAGGAGCTAAAGTAAATTGTCTTTTAGATTCCCAAGTTTTTAACCATTCTGCTGTTGGTTGCATATTTTTTTATTTTAAAGTGGTACAAAATTACAATAAATAATGATAGCGAGAGAATAGAGGTTGATTTAATTATCTCAATTTCTTTTTCAATTCGTTTTTATCGATGTCATATTCTAAATGCATAATCGAAATTAAATCTTCTTCGGAAAGTAGATTATTTTTGTAATAATTGATTAAAAAAGGCTCTATTTTCGAAAATTCTGATAACGAATTTTGTTTGAAATAAACTTCAATGAATTGTTTGTCTTTGGTTTTTAATGTTATCAAATTACTAATTCCGTGCGAACCTTCTGGGGTTTCAAATTCACCAAATGATTTTACTGCTTTTCCTTTATAATCATCATTATCAATTACAATGGAAAATAAATCCTTAACAGCAAAAAATTGATCTTTTACTGAAATTCCATCTTTTGAGAAAGTAAGTTTTCCATCAAAATTACCTTTTAATTCTGTTGATGGTTTTTTGAAATAACCATTCCAATAGGCCACAACTGTTGCCAAAAGTCCAATAAAAATGTAATAATACGTTTGATTTTTAAAAACTTTCAATTCTAAAAAAACAAAGCTGATTACCGTAACAGTAAGAAAAGATAGAATCAATTTTACAATTTGCTTGTTGTTTTTTTTCGGTTTTTCGGGTACAAAAATTTCAAAACTATAATTATCCATGTGCAATTTCTTTACGAACTCTACTTAAACTCTCGGGCGTGATTCCTAAATAAGAGGCAATCATCCATTGGGGGATGCGAGAAAGTTGGTTGGGGTATAAACGCATAAACTCTAAATAGCGCGTTTTTGCTGAAGCACCAAGTAATAAATTGATGCGGTCTTGTAAACTACGTACATGATTCTGAATCAATTTGTTTTGTGCAGCTAAATAATTTGGGTTCAAACTAATAATTAGTTCATTCAATTTTTCATTTAACAATATCACTGTCGAGTCTTCAATTGCTTGAATGTAAAACTTAGATTTTTGTTTACAGAAAGCACTGTTTCGATCGCTTACAATCCAATTTTCTGTTCCAAATTGTAGTAGATGTTCTTTCCCATTATCATCAATTGTGTAAGAACGAATAACACCCGATTCAACAAAATAATAGTCTTCAGAATATACACCTGGCTCTAAAATAAACTCATTTTTTTTGTATTCTTTTACAACCAATTCATTTTCTATTTTTGACCATTGTTCTTCGGTTAAATCAATGATTGTTGATAAATGTTTTTTATAATTTTCCATACATATAGCAGTATGTTTACAAATTTAGCAGAATTTAATCAATAATAATGTATCAAAATTTGTTACATTTAAAATAAAAGATTACTTTTGAAGTATTAAATCATTAAAATGAATAATTTAAGATTCGCAACAGCTATACATATTTTAGTCTTGGCCGAAAAATTTCAGGGGCAATTAATTACTTCTGATTTTATTGCAGGAAGTATCAATGTAAATCCAGTTGTTGTACGTCGTGAAATTAGGTTTTTGAAAGAAGCAGGTTATATCAATTCGAAGAAAGGGAAAGAAGGTGGAATTTTTTTAACGAAAAATGCAGCCGATATTTTACTTGGAGATGTTTATAAAATTGTAAATCACGAAAATATTTTCGGAAAAATGAATCAAACAAATCCTGAATGTCCAATTGGAAAACAAATGAACGCAAATCTTGAAGTTTTATTTAATAAAGCGGAATCTGACTTAATAAAAACATTAAATCATAAAACATTAAAAGAGTTTTCTGATGATTTTCAGTAAATTTTTTTTGAATTTAATTGTAACAAATTTAATTACATTATATAAATCAAACAAATTATAAAAAATGAAAGTAGCAGTAATTGGAGCAACAGGTTTTGTAGGCTCACACATTGTAGAAGAGTTAGTGGATAGAAATCAATCTATTAAAGCATTTGCAAGAAATACAGATAAAGTTTTGGATAGCAAAAATGTAGCAAAAGTTGCCTTAGACGTAAATGATGTACAAGCTTTGTCTAGAGACCTGAAAGGGGCGGATGTAGTTGTAAGTGCATTTAATGCAGGATGGTCAAATCCATTTATTTATGAAGATTATATAAAAGGAGCAAAAGCAATTGAAGAGGCAACGAAGTTAGCAGGCGTAAAACGGTTGATAGTGATTGGTGGTGCAGGAAGTTTATATGTGAATGACGAAAAAGAAGTACAAATTGTAGACGCTCCTGGTTTTCCAGAAGAAATCAAGCAAGGAGCTTTGGCTGCAAGAGATTATTACAATATCCTAAAACAAGATAATGAATTGGATTGGACGATGTTTTCTCCAGCACCAGAAATGCATCAGGGAACATCAGGAGAGCGAAAAGGAAAATATAGAGTTGGAAAAGATGTGCCTGTTTTTAATGAAGAAGGGCGTAGTGTTTTGTCTGTAGAAGATGTGGCGGTTGTCATTGCAGATGAAATAGAAAATGCGAAGTACATTAAAGAAAGATTTACTGCAGCCTACTAAGGGTGTGGTAAATGATAAATAATATCAAATTTTTAGGACAAAAAGATTTTTTTTGGTACGATTTGTGAAAAATACAAATCAAATGCAAGAATAATGAAATTGTCAATAGCAATAGGATGTTTACTCTTAAGTGTAGGTTTCGTTCTTTTATGCTCTTTCTTAAATCTTGAAATATTTTTTAACCTACTACTTGGAATAATATTTTTATTATGTAGTTTGTTAATGGGGTACTTAGGATTTAATTTTTTGTTCGATTATCTAAATCGCACAAGATTATTAAAAAAAGGTTTAAAAGTTAAAGCTCATATTATAGAAATTAAAAGAAGCTTATTAGGCGAAAATCATTTACCAGATTATGTTGTAGAAGTTTTTTACACACATCCTAACACAGAAAAAATTTATTATACAGAGTTCGAATATTTTGGTGATGTAAATGCGAACGAACGATTAAAAAAAGGAAAAGATGTTGATATTTTGATCGATCCGCAGAATCCAGAAAATATTTACTTCAAAAATGTCATATAAAAGGAACTAAATTTTTAGTTCCTTTTATTATTTTCTAATTTTTACTGATTAAAAATATTTTATTTTAAATGATCCAATAACATTTCGGCAGTAGCAGGGTTTGTAGCTAAAGGAATATTGTGTACATCACACAATCTCAATAACATATTAACGTCTGGTTCGTGAGGATGTTTTCCCATTGGATCTCTAAAAAAGAAAACCATATTTGTTTTTCCTTCTACAACACGAGCTGCAATCTGTGCATCACCACCTAAAGGTCCAGAAAGATAGCGTGTCACTTTCAATCCCGTTTGTTCAGCGTATTTACCTGTTGTTCCAGTTGCTATAAAAGCTATGTTGTTTTTATTTAACGCTTCTTTATGTTTCATTAAAAAATTTACCATTTCGGCTTTTTTACCGTCATGAGCGATCAATGCTATTTCCATATATTTTTTCTATTTAATCTAAAATCTTACTTTTGTACAAATTTAGCAGAACAATCTTAAATATTGAGTTGTTTTGAGAATTATAAATAGTAAAACGACTATGAAATTTAATTTATTAACGGTAAAAGAAATTGTAAAATTAACAGCAGATTCGGTTCAAATTACATTTGATGTTCCTGATGAATTGCAAGATCAATACAACTTTTTACCTGGACAATATATCACACTAAACATAAACGGAGAACGAAGAGATTACTCTTTATGTGCTTCTCCAAATGATAAAAAATGGAGTATAGGGGTAAAATCTCAACCAAACGGAAAAGTTTCGAATTATCTTTTCAATGATTTAAAAGTTGGAGATCAATTAGAAGTTTCGACACCAAGTGGTCGCTTTACAATTCCTACAAAACCCAACGAAAAACGTACATTATTGGCTTTTACTGCAGGTAGTGGAATTACACCAATTATGAGTATGTTAGAGTTTACGTTGCAAACAGAGGAGTGGGTGAACTTCCACATTTTTTATGTGAATAGAGACGAAAATTCGATTATGTTCAAAGAGCGTTTGACGGAATTGAAACAAAAGTATCCAAACAACGTTTTTATTCATCATTTTTTCACAAGACAAGAACAAGAAAATTTCATTTACAACGGACGAATTGATGAGAAAAAATTTGATTTAATCTTGAATCAAATCATCGATATCAATGAAGTTGATGAAGCAATGGTTTGTGGACCTGAGGAAATGATTTTGACTTTAGCTAAGAAAATAAACGAAGCGGGAATTATCGAAAAACATATTCATTTTGAAATGTTTAATCCATCTGTTAAAACAGAAGATATTTTTACTAAACACGATGAAGGTCCTCAAACGGTTCAAGTTACAGTAACACTCGATGGTGAAACATCTGAAGTGACTTGGGATAGAGGAAAAAATTTGGTTGATACCATGTTAGATGCTGGTATTGACGCACCTTATTCTTGTAAAGGAGGTGTTTGTTCTTCTTGTATGTGTAAGGTGACAGAAGGCGAAGTGCATATTGGAGACAACTATGTATTAACGGATTCTGATTACGAAGAAGGAATAACATTAGCGTGTATTTCTCGACCAAAATCGGCTACTTTATCAATTGATTTTGATGATGTTTAGAAATAAGATTAATAAAAAAATGGCGAAACAGTAATGTTCGCCATTTTTTTTATGATTTGATTAATCTTCTTCATCAAACATTTCTTTGAATGTTATAATCTCTCTTCCTGGAAGGATTAAATTTAATGCAACACCAATGATAGACGCCAAAGCCATTCCTTCTAACGAAAATAAATCTCCAATATGAATTGCTGCTCCTCCAATTCCAATGATTAGAATAACAGAAGATATGATTAAGTTTCGTTTAACCTTGAAATCTACTTTATTTTCAATCAACATTCTCAAACCACTCGAAGCGATAATTCCGAATAATAAAATGGAAACTCCACCCATTACAGGTGTTGGAATTGTGCTTAATAGAGCTGAAATTTTTCCGCAAAATCCAAATAAAATAGCAAAACAGGCAGCGCCAACAAATACATAAATACTAAATGCTCTTGTTATAGCCAAAACGCCAATGTTTTCACCATATGTTGTATTAGGAGGTCCGCCCAAACATGCAGCAATCATCGTCGCAACTCCATCTCCTAACATCGATTTGTCTAAACCAGGATCATCAATCAAATCTTTGTTAACTACTTTACTTAAGACTAATTGATGTCCAATGTGTTCAGCAATAGGTACAATTGCAACGGGAATCATCAGGAAAATAACATACCAAGATAGTGTAGGAGTATAATTGATAAATGGAATAGTAAAATCTGGAACCATAAACCATTTCGCTTGTAAAACAGGTTCTAAATTAACTACTCCCATTGCAATAGCAAAAAGATATCCACCAATAATCCCAACTAAAATAGGGATAACACTTAAAAATCCTCTACTAAAAATTGCGGTGATCACCGTAATAATCAATGTAACAAAACCAATGGTAACATATGTTAAATCATATTCTCCAGTAGGATTATTTGTCACCATTTTAATCGCTGTTGAAGCCAATCCCAGACCAATAACCATAATAACTGGACCTACGACAATTGGTGGTAAAAGTTTCATCAGCCACTTTGTACCTGCTGTTGCGATGATAAGCGAGACAATGGAATAAGTAACTCCGACTAAAAAACTTCCGACTAAAAAGCTACCTACTGCAATACCACTTTCAGGATTTGCTTCTAACGCTTTCATTGCTATAATTGGATTGATAAACGCGAATGAAGAACCCAAATAAGAAGGAACTTTTCCTCTTGTTATAAGGATGAAAACCAATGTTCCTATTCCGCTCGAAATTAATGCAATTGCAGGCGACATTCCTGTTAAGGCAGGAACTAATACTGTAGCTCCGAACATTGCAAAAAGATGCTGTATACTCAATAATATTCCTTGTCCTAATTTCGGTTTTTCGTCGATCGCTAAGACAATTTTTTGGTCATTTTGTTGACTCATTTTAAAAGAAATTGAAATTGTTTTTGTTTGAGTGCAAAAGTAGTTCAAAACGATTAATTAGTTGTGAAATCATATAACTATTTCACCTAATAATATAAATGGTATGCCGCAATTTAGTTCGAAATTTGTGAGTGTAAATCAATGAATGATGAAGACAAAAGAATTAAAATTCAAAACAAATATAAATTGCAACGGTTGTCTAAATAAAGTAAAGCCTTACTTAGATCAATTACAAGATTTAGAATCTTGGGAGGTTGACACGAATAATCCTGATAAAATTTTAACAGTTAAAGGTGTACAAATAACTGAAGAAGAAATTATTGATACAATCGAAGAAGTTGGTTTTAACGCAGAATTAATTAAAGAATAAAGGTTTTTAGGTAGAACGACTTATTTTTTGTGATAATTTAAGTCAATGTAATCCCAATCATTTACGAATGATTTGGGATTTTTTAATACAAAATAATTAATAAAATTATTCTATTTTTTTCATAATGAGTCATTAACTTTGCAGCTTCAAAATTTGAAATGAACAGTAAACGCATCATAAAATTCGTTACCATTCTGATTATTTTTATTATTCAGTTTTTATTTCTATTCTCGATTATAAACGAGCGTATAGAACATGATCTTGTACCGTATATTATTGTTGCAATTTGTCTGCTTTTACTGATTGTTTACCGCAAATTTCCTTTGCATCATCACGAATATTCCTTTGATCGAAAAACATTGGTTTTATGGATCCCAATCGCTGCAATAATTACCTATTTAATGAATAATAAATTAGGCTTAGGTGCAGTTTTTTCTGCGGGAATTATTGGTACTTTAGGTTCCTTTTTAACGAAGCTAAATCCACGTTCTGATTATTTAAAACAAGTTGCAGGACCTATTTATTGTGGAGCTTTTATTGGAATGACTTCCTTGGATGTTGAATATGTTTATTGGATGATTATTACAGCAGGAATTTTTACTGCGTTGTTATTTTTTGCCACAAAATCATTATTTGTTGGTGTAGGTGGAAAACTTGGTACTTTAGCTTTTATTGGCGTTTTATTGAGTATGTTATTGTTTAAATTAATCTTAGGCTAATGATTATTGAATTTTTAATATTAATGATGTGTTCCATTATTGCATCGTTGACAACTTTTGAATTAAACATTCGTTTTAAGCAAGGTCCAATTCGTTCATCTGCGGTGATAGCGATGATTATTGGTGGTTTTTTCTACTTTTTTCCAACCATTTTGCCTCAATTTTACACGGACAATATACCTCTTTACGTAATTGGTGGAACGTTCATCGGAATGGTTTCTTCGACAATTAATATCAGTTATTTTTCGTTGATTTTTTCGCCCATGTTATTTGCTATTTTATTGCATTACACGAGTCAAATTTTTAATGGTTATGGAGGTGCATTAGGCACAACAGCGTGTATTGCGTTGATGTGTACAATGGCTTTTCCTATCATCACAAAAAACAAAAAAGTAACCTATGGTTATCGCTTGTTACGTGTTATGTTTAAGAAGAGAAAACGTAAAAAAGTAATTAAATTAAAAGTTTAATATAATCTATTTAATTGCTTTATAATTAATAATATATGCTTAAAATTATTTCATTGATTTTTCTATTCTTCTGTCTGGGATTAACCAAATTAAAGCAATAATACCGTACACAACTATTCCAAATTCTGGTTGAATAAAAGCTAAAACAATACCTAAATATAGCCAATACTTGATCCTTTTTCTTTTAGATTTTGACTTACCGATTTACCAATAATAGATTCTTTACCTTCTTGTTTTATAGCTGTTTTTTCGATGAGCATAAAGGCAAGGCTACTCATTAATAATACAAAACCATAAAATACAACTGGAAATCTTGAATGAAAGTTTTCGCCCATCCAACCCGTTGAAACAAGGTAATAAAGAGAGCCAAAAAAGTAAGTGTAAATTACTCCAAAGAATTCCACCATTCACTTTCTCGATTGCTTGAAAAAGATGGTGATGATTATTCCAATAGATTCCGACATAAATGAAACTAAATAAATAGTTTAAAAATTTAGGTAAATATAGTTTTAAACTCATTAAATCATCACCAATAGGAACTTTTAATCCAATACCATAATGGTAATAATGATAGCAAGAACGCCATCACTAAAGGCTTCTAATCGATTGGTTGTCATACTTTTTAATTTAATCTAATATATTAATTGTTAATCATACAATAACATGTTTAATTTATTTTTTTTTGTTGTAATTCTAAAATTTAGGTTTATATTTAATTCTAAATAAACTAATTTAGTGTCAACAAAGTAGGTTATGAATACATTTATTGTGATTCTAAGAGGAATCAACGTTATCGGAAAAAAAATCATCAAAATGGATGTTTTAACGAAGCTTTTAGAAGATTTATCTTTTGTGAATGTGACAACTTATGTTCAAAGTGGTAATGCGGTTTTTTCTTCAAACTTGACCAATCTCAAAGAAATAGCAGATTTAATTCATGATAAAATTGCTGAATCACTTGCTTTCGAAGTTCCAGTCTTAATTCTTACCATAGATAAATTAAAACGTATCATAGTGGGAAATCCTTTTCTTCACGATTCTACACTCGATAAAGAGTTTTTATATTATACTTTTTTGGGAAATCAACCAGCAGAATTTAATAAGGAGAAAATTGAACATATAAAAGCCGAAGATGAACAATACGAAATCAAGAATGAAGTGGTTTATTTGTACTGTCCATTTGGATATGGAAAAACAAAATTGACCAATAATTTTTTCGAAAATTTACTACAAGTAAGTGCAACAACAAGAAATCATAATACCGCAACTTCTTTATTACAACTTGCTTCGATGAGAGAAAATTAGAAAAAGAATGACAATAAAAAAACGTCATTAATAATTAAATTAATGACGCTTTATATGTTTTTAGAATGAAATTATTCTGCAACTAATTGATTTAACAGATCATTAATTTCTTTATCGTTCCAATCTCTTGTTTTTGTTTCTTTTAATACAACTTCTCCTTTTTTATTTAAGATGTAAGTAGTTGGAAAAACTTTCGGTAACATATTATTTGATATTGGACTATTTGGCTCATAAACGGGCATTGTATAATTATTTTTTTCCAAAAATGGATTAAAAACTTTCGGTTTATCTTGAATTGTAACCAGTACAAATTTAACTTTTTGTCCTTTTGCCTCATATAATTTCTGAATAGTTGGCATTTCTGCAACACAAGGAGGGCACCAACTTCCCCAAAAGTTTAGAAAAACGACTTCCCCACTTTTTTTGAAATCAAGCAAGTTAGTATTTGTTGCTCCATTATATCCAATCAAATCAATATCATAATCACTTTCTGATAATTCTACATCAGCACCAGCAATGTGGCTATTATCTTCCATTTTATTTTTAAAAAATGTACCAACCGGTGTAAACATTATAGCAACTAAAGCAACTACTACAACGATAGCAAAAATAATTTGTTTATTTCCTTTCATATTTTTTTAAAAAAAATCTTACACAAAGATGCAAACAATTAACAAGTTGAACAAATTGAAAAACCTGATTAATTCGCGATATTTTCGTCGATTAAATCTAAAATTTCATTTACAATATCTTCTCCTTTATTTTTATTATAGAAATGTTGTAAGTCTTCGTGAAACTCATCTGCCGAATATTTATCAGGATTATTTTTAAAACGAGCTAACATTTCCATTCCAGCTTTTGGACGAGGGCCAAAACGAAAAGCTTCTTCATTATCCTCATTTACACCAATAATAATTGGAATAGAAGCAGCTCCATTTGTTTTGTATTTTTCCATTAAATCCATATTCTCATCTCTGAAAATATAATGTGTAGAAACGTTTAAGGCATTTGCAAATCGCTCTACAACTGGTAAAATTTGAGAAGCGTCACCACACCATCCCTCTGTAATAATTAATAATTTAAAATTATTTACAGTCGATTTTATACGTGTTTCTTGAGCAGGATTTAATTTAAGCGTTTTATAAACTCTATTCATACGTTGCAATCCCAACGCATAATATTGCACATATTCTTTCGGATCATCATTTTCGATTTCATTTTCTAACTCATCTTCTACACGTGTGATATAATCTTCGTACGTTAAACCTTTGTTGATGTATTCTTCTAATTTCATTTGTTTATTATTTTATACAAATATAAAGTAATTTTATGAGCTTATTTTGTAACATAGATGACATAGTTTGTCGTTAAAATTTGGTAAATTGCGACTTTCTAAAGTAGAAAAATGTATCAAAATCCATTAAAGAAAACCATAGAATATTTGAAGGGAGCTGGTCCTGAGCGTGCTAAAACACTGCAAAGTGAATTCAGAATTTTTAGATACGAAGATTTGATACAACATTTTCCTTTTCGTTATGTTGATAAATCGAAATTTTATAAAATTTCTGAAATTTCATCTACAGCTGCCGAAATTCAATTAAAAGGCAAAATTGTTCAGTTAGAAGAAATAAATCAAGGTAAAGTAAAGCGTTTAGTTGGGAAGTTTCAGGATGGAACAGGAACGTTGGAATTGGTTTGGTTCAAGGTTTCATCTTGGCAAAAAGAGAAACTAAAAAATGATCTTTTCAAAGAAGTTGTGCTTTATGGGAAACCAAATTTATTCAATAACAATCTTAGTATTACGCATCCTGAGATAGAATTAGTTGAAGATGCTAAGAATATTCCACTTGGTTTATTTCCTATTTATCCAAGCACAGAAAAATTAACGAAAAAAGGAATTACAAATCGAGTTCTTCAGAAAATGATGATGAACCTTTTTGCTGAAAAAATCGATATTCCTGAAAATTTACCTCAAAATGTAATTGATCATTATAAATTAGTTGGTCGAAATGAAGCCTTAAAAGCGATTCATTTTCCAAAGGATTTAACAGAATTAAATGCTGCTATTCGACGTTTAAAATTTGAAGAATTTTTCTTTTTAAATTTAGCTAATCTTTTTCAAAAAGCAGTTAATAAACAAAAGAATAGAAGTAATCCTTTTCCAGAAATTGGTCATTATTTCAATAGGTTTTACAACGAATATTTACCTTTTGAACTGACAAATGCTCAAAAAAGAGTGGTTAAAGAAATTCGCTCTGATCTTCGTCAACCTGCACAAATGAATCGTTTATTGCAAGGAGATGTAGGTTCAGGAAAAACAATGGTTGCATTGTTAACGATGTTGATTGCAGTAGATAATGGCTATCAAGCTGCTTTAATTGCGCCAACCGAAATTTTGGCACAACAACATTATGAAAGTATTACAGAATTATTGAACGGCTTAGATGTTTCTGTTGAATTGTTAACAGGTTCGGTCACGAAAAAAAGGCGTCAACCAATTCTTGAGAATTTAGAAAATGGAAATCTAAAAATCATTATCGGAACACATGCCTTATTAGAAGATAACGTTATTTTTCAGAATTTAGGATTAGCGATTATTGATGAGCAACATCGTTTTGGTGTGGCTCAACGTGCTAAATTTTGGCGTAAAGCTAAACTTCCACCTCACATTCTAGTGATGACAGCAACGCCAATTCCTCGGACATTATCTATGACAATGTATGGCGATTTAGATGTTTCTGTGATCGATGAGTTACCAAAAGGTAGAAAGCCAATAAAGACTCTTCATAAAACAGATGCGCATCGGTTAAGTGTTTTTAAATTTATAAAAGATGAAATTGCCAAAGGTCGTCAAATATATGTTGTTTATCCGTTAATTGAAGAGTCTGCAAAATTAGAGTTAAAAGATTTGATGGATGGTTACGAAAGTATTTCGCGTGCTTTTCCTTTACCAGAATATGGAATTAGTATAATACATGGAAGACAGAAACCTGCTGATAAAGAATTTGAAATGAATCGTTTCAAAAATTATGAAACACAAATATTAGTTGCAACAACTGTGATAGAGGTGGGCGTTAATGTGCCTAATGCTTCGGTAATGATTATCGAAAATTCTGAACGATTTGGACTTTCTCAACTGCATCAACTTCGTGGACGTGTAGGGCGAGGTGCAGAGCAATCCTATTGTATTTTGATGACAGGAGGAAAATTGAATGACGTTTCAAAACGTCGAATTCAAACGATGTGTCAAACCAATGATGGGTTTCAGGTAGCAGAAGTAGATTTGGAACTACGAGGTCCAGGCGATATGATGGGAACGCAACAAAGTGGTGTTCTAAATCTTAAAATTGCTGATTTGTCAAAAGATAAAGAAGTGTTGTATGCAGCAAGAAAATGTGTTGAAATTATCTTAAATCAAGACCCGACTTTGTCATCACCAATTTATCAAAATACAAAAAAATATTTTATTGAAAATCATAAAGATAAAGTAGGTTGGAGTCAAATTTCTTAAAATTTAACGTTAAATAAATACGTGATATATTTTTTGGTATAATATGTGATAGTTTAAAAATGAATTTATAAATATCGCGTATTATAGGAAACTTTTAATTTTATTAAGTATGTTAAGATGAATTAACAAAATATTTATTTTTTAACATAATATTAGCGTCAACCAAAAAACACACACAGATTATGATGTACACAAATTTAGAACTTATTAGAACTCCACAAGGAATAGAGGTTGAAGGAAACTCATTATGGAAGTTTAATCAACATTTGAATGTAATGATTTTGATCGCTAATGAATCAATAAAAATAAAACCAACAGTTTCGTTTCAACGTTTCAGAAAATATTAATCCATATAATAGGTAAACCGCTGTATAGCGGTTTTTTTTATGAATTTTATAAATCAACAGTTCTGGTATAGTATTAATTTATTAATCTATTGTAAAATAATATATCTACGATTTGAGTTGACTAATTTGTTGAGATTTAATTATTATAAAAATTAATTATATCTAATAGATTTTATTTATAGTTTGACTGGTTATAGTTTTGTGGTGTCTTAAAATAATAAATAAAGATTAAAACTATAATTATGATCAAAAGAAGTTTCGTACTAGGATTAGCTTTTCTATCTACTGTTGCATTTTCACAACAATTAACTACAAATACAGGGGCTCCTGTTGGAGATAATCAAAACTCTAAAACATTAGGCAATAATGGGCAAGTTTTATTAGAAGATATTCATCTCATTGAAAAATTAGCAGCTTTTGACCGAGAGCGTATTCCAGAACGTGTTGTTCATGCGAGAGGAGCTGGAGCTTTTGGTGAATTTGTAGCAGAACAAGATTTTTCTGAGGTTACTATGGCAGATTTCTTATCACAAGCAGGAAAAAAAACACCATTATTTGTACGTTTTTCAACGGTAACTCATTAACAAGGTTCACCAGAAACCTACCGTGATCCACGTGGTTTTGCAGTGAAATTTTATACGGAGCAAGGTAACTACGATTTAGTTGGAAATAATTTACCAGTTTTCTTTATTCGTGATGCGATTAAATTTCCAGATATGGTACACGCTTTCAAACCTTCTCCATTAACAAACGGTGCTTCTGACCCTAATCGCGTATTTGATTTCTTTTCTAATCTTCCAGAATCGACACATATGTTAACCTGGTTATTTTCTGATTACGGAATACCTGCGAATTACCGTCAGATGGAAGGGAACGGTGTGCATGCTTACAAATGGGTAAATAATAAAGGTGAAGTGACGTATGTAAAATACAAATGGAAGCCTCAACAAGAAGTGAAGAACTTAACACAGCAAGAAGCAAACGAAATTCAATCTACAGCTATTGAACATGCAACGTTGGATCTGCATCAAGAAATTGAGAAAGGAAATTTTCCAAAATGGGATTTATATGTTCAAATGTTAAAAAGAGAAGATTTTGAACGTTTAGATTTCAATCCTGTTGATGTCACAAAAGTTTGGCCAGAATCTATAGCTAAATTAATTAAAGTTGGAACAATGACGTTGAAAGAGAATCCGACAAATTATTTTCAACAAGTAGAGCAAGCTGCTTTTGCGCCTGCTACATTAGTACCAGGTATCGAAGCATCGGAAGATAAATTGTTACAAGGTCGATTATTTTCTTACACAGATACACAGCGTCACCGTTTAACAGGGAATTTTCAACAAATCCCTGTAAATGCAGCAAAAACTCAAGTCAAAACATACAACCAAGATGGTTATATGTCATTACGTGAACAAAAAGGTGATGTAAATTATCAACCATCGACAAATGTTCCTGAAGTGGTAGATAACGCAAAATTCAATTATTCAAAATCAGTTTTTCCTGCAGGAACGACAACTACTCAGCATGTGATTGATAAAGAAAATAACTTTGCACAAGCAGGTGATTTGTATCAATCTTTTTCTAAGAAGGATCAAGAAAATTTAATTAAAAATTTATCAGGAGCATTAAATACAGTGAAAAATAAAGTTATCGTTCACAAAATGATTGCCCATTTTTATCAAGCAAATAATGAATATGGTACACGTTTAATGAAAGCAACCAATACTTCTATAAATGATGTAAAACAATACTTACCAAAATAATAAATTAATGGATTGGAGTCGATTGGTTTTGACTCCATGACTTTCTGAAAAATAAAATATATGAAAAAATTATTCTTAGCATTCGTCTTTTTTCTAACAACTTACACAGTAATTGCACAAGATTTATATACTGCGTCAAGAGAGAATGATATTGCATTAATCGAACAATTAATTACAAAAGGTGCAGATGTTAATCAGGCTAATGATAGAGGTTTTACTCCTTTGATTTTAGCGGTTTATAATGACAACAAGGAAGCGGTTTTGTCCTTGTTAAAAAATGGAGCGAATCCAAATGCTCAGGATAAATCGGGTAACAATGCCTTGATGGGAGTTGCGTTTAAAGGTTATCAAGAAATGGTAGATGTTTTATTAGCTCACCAAGCAGATGTAAACCAAGTTAATTTTAATGGAGCTACTTCATTAATTTTTGCAGTTACGTTTGGTAGAAATGATATTGCTAAAAAGTTGATTGAAAAAGGTGCAGATCTTAATATTAAAGACTTTAATGGAAGGACAGCAAAAGATCATGCGTTATTGCAAGAAAATAAAGAAATGATTGAATTGTTAACAACAATGTAATCAATAAGTTTAATTCATAAAAAAAGCAGTAATCCAGAGATCACTGCTTTTTGAATAGTGAATGGAAAAAAAATTATGAATTTGTAGAAGTAAAGGCTGCGCCGATACTTCTTCTTGTGAATTCATGTATTAACTCGTCTAAAACAGACCCGTCTTCTATTGTAGAAGGAATTGTAAATGGTGTTCCATCTGCAATTTGAGTTAAAGTTTTACGCAAAATCTTACCACTTCGAGTTTTTGGTAAGCGATCAACTTTAATCGTTGTTTTATAGCATGCTATTCCTCCAATTTCTTTACGTAACAAAGCAATTAAATCTTTTTCAATTTCTTCTTCAGTTTTTGTTGCGTTTTCTTTTGTAACAATAAATCCGATTGGAACTTGACCTTTCAATTCATCTTTTATTCCAACAACAGCACATTCCGTTACATCAGGATGAGAAGAAACTAATTCTTCCATTGTAGCTGTGCTTAATCTGTGTCCTGCAACATTTATAATATCATCTGTTCGACCAGTGATAAAGACAAATCCATTTTCGTCTTTGTAACCACCATCTCCTGTTAGATAATGATCAGGAAATTGTTGAAAATATCCTTTAATAAATCGGTGTTCGTTTCGCCATAAACTTGCCATACATCCAGGAGGAAGTGGAAGTTTGATTACAATAGGCCCTTCTTCATTTACATCATTTTCGATTCCTTCCTCGTTTACGATTTTGATGTTGTATCCAAAAACAGGAAGTCCTGCAGCGCCAGGTTCTGGCATTATTTCTTGTAATCCTGCACATATACCTAACATTGGCCATCCACTTTCTGTTTGCCACCAATGATCAATAACGGGACGTTTCGAAATTTCTTTTAACCAATAATATGTAGAAGTATCGCATCGTTCTCCAGCTAAAAACAGACGTTTTAAACTCGTTGTATCATATTGTTGAAATAATTTTCCTTCTGGATCCTCTTTTCGTATTGCACGAATTGCTGTTGGAGCAGTAAATACATTTTTTATTTTGTATTCTTCAACCATTCGCCAAAACGCACCAGCATCTGGAGTTTTGATAGGTTTACCTTCATATATAACAGTTGTTACGCCATAAATCAAAGGAGCATATACAATATAAGAATGTCCAACAACCCATCCGATATCACTTGCTGTAAGAATCGTGTCACCAGGTTCTAAATCATAAAAATATTTCATGGTTGAATTTAGAGCGGTTGCGTAGCCACCTGTATCACGAACAACACCTTTAGGAGTTGAAGTTGTACCAGATGTATACAGAATATATAATGGATGTGTACTCGGAACTTCTATTGGTTCTACAGGTTCGTGTTTATACATTTCATCGTATGTATGTACATTAGCTGCAGATAAATCGTCGCTGTGATTTGGACGTTCGAAAATGATAATATCTTTTGGTTTATATATCGTTAAATTAATAGCTTCATCAATTAAATGTTTGTAATTGATTTGACGGTTAACTTCTACACCATAAGAAGATGAAATAATGACATCTGGTTGAGCGTCATCAATTCTAATCGCTAATTCTGGAGCAGCAAAACCTCCGAATACCACCGAATGTATTACACCAATTCTTGAACATGCCAACATAGCTACAATAGCTTCAGGTATCATCGGCATATAAATAATGGCTGTATCGCCTTTCGTTAGTCCTAATGAAGTTAATCCACCTGCAAAACGACTAACTTTATCTAATAATTCGTTGTATGTTATTTTCTGTTTAACTCCAGTTACGGGTGAATCATATATTAACGCATTTTGTTCGCCACGACCAGCTTTAATATTTTCCTCTAAAGCCAAACGGCTCATGTTGATTTTTCCATCTAGAAACCATGAATAATAGCCATTTTCATTTTTTCTTAAAATTTCTTCAGGGTAAGTTGACCAAGCCAATTTGTAAGCTTCCTTTTTCCAAAAGAGTTCGGGTTCTTCAATACTTTTTGAGTATAAAGTTTTGTAATCCATTTGTGTGTGTGTTGTGTTTTATTTGTTGCGGTAAATTACGAATTGTTTTTATTTGATAAATTATTATTTGATTAATTATTTTAAGACATAGAAAATATTTGTATTTTTAATAAATTTTAAGACGTTTGAATGAGTAAATGTTAAAAACATCAGTTAAAAATCGTTAATTCTTATCAAATTGATAGTGTGTCAAATACACATTAAAAATCAATTCAATGTTATTTTCTTAAATTTACAATTTAAATAAACAAAATAACAGATGTATAAATAGAAAATATCGTATATTTATTTGAATAAAAGCGGATAAATAAAGGTTTGACTAACTTTTTTTAACAATAATATAAAATACTAATTTTACCATAAATATAGATAAATGACGCCTCACGTTATTACAAATGAACAATTAGAAAAAGAGAACATCGAAATAACAAGACGTTATAAAGAGATGCTTCAAAATACATATGTCACGCTGTCCGATGACGATAAAAAATTAGTTCGCAAAGCATTTGATTTGGCTGTTGATGCGCATAAAGATCAACGCAGAAAAACTGGAGAACCTTATATTTATCATCCAATAGCTGTTGCGAAAATAGTTGCTGACGAAATTGGACTTGGAGCAACCTCTATTGCTGCTGCCTTAATGCATGATGTTGTAGAAGATACTGATTATACTTTAGAAGATATTGAGAAACTTTTTGGGAAAAAGATTGCTAAAATTATTGATGGATTAACAAAAATAGCAGTTTTAAATAAACAAGATGTTTCCATTCAATCAGAAAATTACAAAAAGCTTTTATTGACTTTGTCAGAAGATGTTCGTGTTATTTTGATTAAAATCGCAGATCGTCTCCACAATATGCGTACACTTGAAAGTATGCGAGAAGATAAACAGTTAAAAATTGCTTCTGAAACGATTTTTATTTATGCACCTTTAGCACATAGAATGGGATTGTATAACATCAAATCTGAATTAGAAGATTTGAGTTTAAAATACACCAAACCAGATGCATACTACAATATTGAGCATAAATTAACTGAAACTGAAGCAGAAAGAAAAAAATACATTGATGATTTCTGTAAATTAATCTCAGAAAAATTAGAAGCCGAAGGGCTGGAGTTTGAGATTAAAGGGCGTTCAAAATCGATTAATTCTATTTATAGAAAGACAATAAATCAAGGAATCCCTTTCGAAGAGGTGTTTGATTTATTTGCTATTCGTGTCATTTATCGTTCGGATAGAAAAAATGAAAAATTCTTAGCTTGGAAAATCTATTCTTTAATTACGGATATATTTATACCAAATCCTAAACGTATGCGCGATTGGATTTCTCAACCAAAAACAACAGGTTACGAGTCGCTTCACGTGACTGTGATGGGACCACAAGCACGTTGGGTTGAAGTTCAGATTCGTTCCGAAAGAATGGATGAAGTAGCAGAGATGGGGATTGCTGCACATTATAAATACAAAGAAAATGTCTCAAACGATGAAACGAAAGTAGATGAATGGATTCACCAAGTTCGTGAAATGTTAGAGCAAGAAGATACAAAAGATGCAATTGAATTTATGGACAATTTCAAATTCAATTTGTATTCAAAAGAAATCTATGTTTTTACGCCAAAAGGAGATTTGCATTCGCTACCAAAAGGAGCAAGCTCGTTAGACTTCGCCTACTCAATTCACTCGAATGTTGGTGATCACTGTTTGGGAGCAAAAGTCAATGGAAAATTGTATCCTTTATCGCATCAATTACAAAGTGGAGATCAAGTAGAAATTATTACTTCGACGCAACAAAAACCAAAATTAGAATGGTTAGATTATGTCGTAACAAGTAAAGCGAGAAGTAAAATTAAAGCTTCTTTAAATTCGGATAAACGTAAAATTGCCGATGAAGGAAAAGAAATTATTCAACGTAAATTGAGACACTTAAAGGTTGATTTTAATGAAAATACAGTTAATCAGTTACAGCAATACTTTAAGTTAGGTTCAAGTATGGATGTATTTTATAATGTTGCTATGGGAATTATAGACAACAATGATTTACGTAAGTTCGCAGAACGAAATTCTGGTTTTACTGGTTTAATTAATCGATTTAGAAAATCAACATTCAATACAACGAAGAAAGAAGATATTCCTGTTGATAAAACAAAATTAGATAGTCTTGTTTTTGGAAACGATGAGGAACGTTTAGATTATGAATTAGCAAGCTGTTGTAATCCAATTGCAGGAGATAAAGTATATGGATTTATTACCGTTTCGAAAGGGATAAAAGTACATAAAGTTGATTGTCCTAACTCTGTTTCGTTACAAGCAAATTATGCTTATAGAATTATTAAGGCTAAATGGATTGATTCTTCTCAACAAGAATTTAAAGCACTGATTGAACTTCAAGGATTAGATCGTTCGGGAATGGTAAGTGATATTACATTGGTGATTTCGAAAAATAATTCCTTGAATATGCACAGTATTAATTTGTCTGAAGATGCAGGTATTTTTGATGGAAAAATTACAGTTTCTGTTAAAAATAAAGCAGAATTAGAAAAAATTATGATGGAATTAAAGAATATCGAGGGAATTCAATCTGTTAAGAGAACATATAAAAATTAGTTTTAGTCGAAATTAATCCAAATCGTTAAGATAGAAAGAGTAAAACAAAAAATCCAACTTAATGTTGGATTTTTTTATTTGCTGAGGTTACTAACAAAGGCACAAAGTTACACAAATCTTTTTGATAAAATCGCTTCATTTCTGTTGAATAATCTTGTTAATTTTACATCCCGAAAACAAACAACTCACGATGAACAGACAAAACTACAATCCGATCGAAGAAGTACTTGAAAGAATCAAAGAAAAAGGAGGTTGGGTTAATACACATTCACATTTAGACAGAGCTTATTCGTTAACTTCGGACACTTTCGCTTTATCAAATTCATATTTAAAAGAAAAATGGCACTTAGTTGATGACATGAAACGTAATTCATCTGTTGATGACATTTATTTCCGTATGGAAAAAGCGATTAATTTTATGTTAGAGCAAGGTTGTCAAGCAATTGGTTCTTTTATTGATGCAGATGAAGTGATCGAAGATCGTAGTATTCAAGCCGCTCAGCGCTTAAAAGATAATTACGGGAAAGACATCGAAATGCGTTTTGCAAATCAAGTGTTGAAAGGTGTTATTGAACCAAAAGCACGCGAATGGTTTGACATGTCTTCTGATTTTGTGGATATTATCGGTGGTTTACCAGCCAAGGATTTTGGTAGAGAAGAAGAGCATTTAGATATTTTATTATCTACAGCAAAGGCAAAAAATAAATTGGTTCATGTACATGTCGATCAGTTTAATACCGATGAAGAGATTGAAACAGAGCAGTTAGCATTGAAAACAATAGAACACGGAATGCAAGGAAAAGTTTCAGCAGTGCACTCTATATCTGTTGCGGCGCATCCCCGAAAATACCGTTATGAGTTATATGATTTAATCAAAAAAGCAGATATGCACATTGTATCTTGTCCAACTGCTTGGATAGATCACAATCGTACAGAGCGTTTAGCACCTTCTCATAATTCAATTACGCCTGTTGATGAAATGATTCCAAGAGGAATTAATGTTGCATTTGGAACAGATAATATCAATGATATTTACAAACCTTTCTCTGACGGACATTTACTTACAGAATTGCGTGTAATGTTAGAATCTTGTCACTTCTATGATGTGGAACAACTTTCGAATATTGCAACAGTAAATGGCTTGAAAGCTTTAGGAATTAAAAAATAAAATGTATATTTATACAGAAATTAAATCTCGCTAATTGCGGGATTTTTTTTGAAAAAAAATAAAAAAACCACAAAAAATATGCGATTAAATGTACAGAATGAAACGGCACAGCTACAAACTGTAGTTTTGGGTCGAGCAGAATCTAATGGAGTTAATCCAACACTTGATCAAACTTTCGATGCAAAATCTTATGAAACTGTAAAAAATAATGATTATCCCAAAGAAGAAAAATTGATTGAGGAGATGTCAGAATTTGAACAAGTTTTAAAAAAATATGAAGTAGAAGTTTTACGTCCAACTTTAATAGAAAATTGTAATCAAGTTTTTTCTCGTGATGTCGGATTTGTGATTGAAGATGAATTTTTTATAGCGAATATTATTCCAGACCGTTTTGAAGAATTGCAAGCTTATCGCGATATTAAACGTTTGTTTAAAGGGAATAAAATCAATGCTTTACCTGAAGAAGTATATGTAGAAGGTGGAGATGTTATTTTGTATAACGATTATATTTTTGTCGGAACTTACAAACAAGCTGATTTTAAACATTTCAAAACTGGACGTACAAATGTTCAATTTGTAGAGTATATCAAAGCTAAATTTCCAAATAAGAAAGTCTTAGATTTCGAATTGAAAAAGAATGACCAAGATCCGTACGAAGGTATTTTGCATTTAGATTGCACGTTTAATCCTGTTGGAAAAGACAAAGCAATTATTTACAAAGACGGATTCTTATTTGAACATGAATATCAGCAAATAGTTGATATTTTTGGAAAAGAAAATCTTTTCGAAGTAACGAAAGAAGAAATGTATTGGATGAATCCAAATGTTTTTTCTATTTCTCCTGAAGTAGTCGTTTCTGAGAAAAATTTTACGCGTTTAAATGATCATTTAGAAAATGTATGGAATATAAAAGTTGAACGGATTAATTACCGAGAAGTCTCTAAAATGGGAGGTTTATTAAGATGTTCGACTATGCCTTTAATCCGAAAATAACATGAAACAAAAACAATATACATCAACTATTTTAATGGTTGAACCGACAGCTTTTTACTACAATCCAGAAACAGCTGTTAACAATTATTTTCAAACCGAAACAACAGAATCGCACGAAGATATTCAGAAAGAAGCTTTGTCAGAATTCCAAGGAATGGTTTCGGCTTTACGCTCAAAAGGAGTTAATGTCATTACGATAAAAGATACCGCTTCACCACATACGCCAGATTCGATTTTTCCAAACAATTGGATTTCTTTTCACGATAACGGAAATGTTGTCTTATATCCAATGTTTGCAAAAAATAGAAGAGAAGAACGTCGCGAAGAAGATGTATTGAGCTTATTAGAAGAGAAAGGATTTCACATCGAAGATGTGATTGATTTTACATCCGCTGAAGAGGATGAGATTTTCTTAGAAGGAACAGGAAGTATTATTCTTGATCGCGAAAATGAATTGGCTTATGCTTGTGTTTCTCAACGTACAGATGAGGATTTGTTAATTGAATTTTGTGAGGAATTAGAATATACACCAGTTATTTTTCAAGCCAATCAAACAGTAAACGATGAGCGTAAACCTATTTATCACACTAATGTAATGATGTGTATAGCAGATAAATATGCGATTATTTGTTTGGATTCTATCGATGATAAGAAAGAAAAGAAAGCGGTTTGCGAGTATATTTTAGAATCTGGAAAAGAGATTATTCCAATTACAGAAACGCAAATGCATCAATTTGCTGGAAATATGTTGCAAGTTGGTGGTTTAGGACAATCATATTTGGTAATGTCGCAGACAGCTTATAATTCATTAACAGAAGATCAAATTTCTAAGATTGAAAACTATAATCCAATTTTACCTGTTAAGATTGATTTGATTGAAAAATTAGGAGGAGGAAGCGCTCGATGTATGATGGCAGAGGTATTCTTACCAAAAAAATAAATAGTTAAAAGGCTACAATTAGACTGCACCCAAAAGTTTGGACAGATTAAAAATTAATAATTATAAAAATGAGTTCGATATTGTATCGGGCTCA
>NZ_JACALO010000035.1:0-37487 GCF_030328185.1 Empedobacter sp. 225-1
CGTAACTTAAATGCTACACCATATTTTACTTTTCTTGTCATAAAAAATGCCCCCAAAAGTGTCTAACTTTTTGGGGGTAGTGTAAACTGACAGCTTTCTATTACTTTTATAATCTACCTTGTTCTTTTAATTTCCAATATCTCAAAAGTCCATTAACCGACATCCAACATGGATTGGCGTATTCATACACTTGAATTTGATCCTCGGATAACCCTAAATCTTTGTATGATTTTGTGACGTAATCAACAAAAACAGGTGTTATTTCGTCTGCTGTTAAGTTGTCATCGTACATTGGTTTGATGTAATTTGACCATTCATCCAATCCTTTTTCTAATTGGTCAAAATGATTCTCTACATCTTCATGATAACCATAATGGGTAGGATAAATACCTTTTGCATTCACTTTTTTCAATTTGGCAATAGATTCTTTCCATAATTCGATATGAATGTCAGGTGGAGGACAAGGCGGTACAACCGGACCGTTTTCTATTTTAACCCCCGCAACATCTCCTGTAAAAATAACATCATTCATTACATAAGCATTGTGATGCACAGCATGACCAGGAGTGTAAATAGTTTCGAAAACAGTATCCCCAAATTCTACACTTTGACCATCTCTAAGACCTACTAAAAACTCTTCATTAATCGGTTTCATTTCTCCCCAAAGACGATCCATCTCATCTCCATAAATCATTTTGGCAGATTCCCATAATTTTTCGGGATTTTTAAGATGAGGTATTCCAATAGGATTCAAGAAAATTGTTGCACCATGCTCCGTAAATTTCCACGCTGCGCCGGCATGATCAAAATGAATATGTGTAATTAATATATTTTCTATATCAATGATTCGCCAACCTAAAGCTTCGATACCAGCTTTCAAATTCTCGAAAGTTGAATACGGTCCTGGATCAACCAATACGGGACCTTGTTCTGTTTCGATTAGATAGGTCGCAATTGCTTCATGTTCGTTCTGAAAATTCAGATCAATAGTATGTACTTTTGGCATGTTATAGTATTTCTTCTATGGTATAATGTATCCCGTTAAATTCTAATTTGTCGCCTGCTCGTTTTCCAATTAATGCTTCGAAAATAGGAGCTTGAGTACTAATGCCCACAAACTTTTTGTTTTCCCATTCGAAATCTTTGAAAGATAAACCAATTACAAAATTAACTTTATCAGTCAAAACAACGTTTCCTTCTGTAATTTCATTGATTAATTCAGGTCGTAATGCCTTGAAATTTTCTAAGTCTTCAGTGGCTTGATTAATACGAATATTTAATTTTCGAGCCGCATCAGTTGATTGACTTTGTTGTGCAAAATCATCCAATTCTAAACTTGATTCTTCGTCTAAATCTGCACCTTCTGCATAAATTCGTTCCGATTCTTTTAACGCATTGATTTCGTCTTGTTTAAGCTGAATAAGATGCTGAATAACCTCTTTTCGGATATGTTTTTTACTCATTTTTGTGTTTTTATGTTGATATAAACATACAAAAAATATAAAACTCCTAAAAAGATTTTAGGAGTTTTATTGATTAATCTAAATATTCTTGGATGTAGTCCTCTAATTCAAATTTCGTCATGGCTTGATCGTGAAAAACGACCTTTTCACCTTTGTCGTAAACGATAGTGACGGGAATATTTCCAGCCCATTTCGGATCAAATGATGGAATCCATTCATTCATACGTTTGGTGTCATCCAATAAAACAACTTCTGCAGTAATCTTATTATCAACCATAAACTTTTTTACTTTGTCTATAATTTTTGGTCGATCCAGTGAAACCAATAGCATCTTGAAATTTGGGTGATCTTTGTATTGTTCATTGATTTCCATAAATGCTGGAATTTCCTCTACGCAAGGTGCGCACCACGTTGCCCAAAAGTTAACCACGACGACTTCATCTTTATAATTTGCTATTTTTTCGTGCAATGCTTCGTATTTAACAGTTTCTACAGTTTGTGCATTTACACAAGAAAAAGTCAAAATCCCTATAAGACATAGGAAAGAAAATAGTTTCATATTTATTTTTTAAAAATATTTATTCAAATTTAATAGAACAAGAATCAAACCAAGCTATTTTTTGGGAAATTTTGTTGAATAGAATATTAAACCGATTTTTGTAAAAAATTATTCATTTTGTTTTCAAAAGAAGAAGCTTATCGTATAAAAAAAGAATTTTGGATTTCGTACGGAACGTACATGAAATTGCAAATGAATGCCGAGGGATCGCGTATAAATTGGGTGAATTATAAAACGACAATCAAAGGAATTAGTTTTAGAACGGATGTAGAACGTAAATATGCAGAGGTTTCGATCGAAATTTCACATCCAGACCCTTCCGTTCAATCCATGATTTATGAACAGTTTGAAGAATATGAAAACGTGTTAGAAAGTTATCTTGGTGAAAAATGGGTTTGGACAAAAGAGGATGTTGACCACGATGGAAAAACGATTTCGACGATAAAAATGCGATTAGAAAATGTAAGTATTTTTAGAGAATCAGATTGGCCACAAATAATTCCGTTCTTAAAAAATCGAATGATTAATTTGGATGAATTTTGGTGCGACCACAAAGATAGTTTTGAAATTTTTAAAGAATTATAATAATCAAAAAAGAAGCTAAATTTAGCTTCTTTTTTGATTGGTTTTATTCAATCACACAGGTGAAATTTTCTATTTCTAACAATTCGTTTGCTTCTTCTAAAACATCATTTCGTTGTTCTTGAGAGAGGTTTAAAACATCCAAATAAGCACTATTTTGTTGTAAATCTTTTACCAAAATACATTCTTTAGATAACAATATTTTTTCTTGCTCTGGCGTTAAAGTTGTTAAACATGTAATCGGATACAAGGCAGCATTGTCTACTAAATATTTGATGCTATTTGTTTCAGGATAATCCCAAGAAATTAAACCAATTCCGTAATAATTTGCAAAATCAATACTGTCTGTCGTTAAATAAGCATTTGTGACTAAAAATCCTTTCGTTGGCTTTAAATCTTTTCCAAAGAAATGATAGGTATGATCTTGTACATCTTTCATTCGCGATAAAAAATACATAGGTGTCGTGACAGAAATCTTGGCATCTTCATCATTTCGAAATTTACATTCGCAAAACAATAAATATTCTCCTTTACAAGCAACCACATCTATCTCATGTGTCACTGCATTTCCTTGCACAATTTCCGAATGTAAAGATTGATATCCTGCTGCTTCAAGTACTTTTCCTATCCATTGTTCGAAATAGTACCCTTCTGGTCCTAAATCTCTCAATGCTCTTTTTAAACTATAACGTGCAGCATAAGAACTTCTGTATTTTTTGAGATGAGAAAATGCAATACGGTAAAGATCTTTTGTATACATTCCGTCATAAAGATCATTCGAAACTAATTCAAATACTTCTTCAACTTCTTCTTTTTTGGCACCAGATTTTGTTAATGAACGCTTTAGGGCTTTTGGATTGTAAGGGACTAATTCACCAGAATTCTTTTTTACTAACATTTTAGATTGATTTTATTCTAAACGAATTTAAATAAAAGATTCATCAAAAGCTATAAAAGTTTTAATTCTAAATAAAAGTTATCTTTGTAAAAGTTTTAAAATCAATACATGAAATTAGATACATTTTTACAAGAAAGAAGCGGTAACCAATGCGAACTGACTGGTGCTACAGAAAATTTAGCGATTTACGAAGTGAATCCAGATGCAAGCAGTAATCCTGATCGAAATGTTTACATTACACAAAAATGTATTAATCAGATTGAAAAGAGAGAAGAGTTAGATGCTTCTTTTTGGGAATCATTTTTACTTTCGTCTATGTGGAGCGAAGTTCCAGCTATACAAGTGCTTTCATGGCGAATGTTAAATCGTTTTAGAAACGAATCGTGGGCGGCAGATGCATTGGATATGATGTATTTGGATGATGAAAATATGGAATGGGCAAAGGCTTCGGGTGATCACGAAGGTGATGGAAGTGTGGATTTGCATAAAGACTGCAACGGAAATGTTTTAGTAAACGGTGATAATGTTACATTAATCAAAGATTTAGATGTGAAAGGTTCTTCTATTAATGCTAAAATAGGAACAGCCGTTCGTAATATTCGTTTAGTACACGATAATACAGATCAAATTGAAGGAAAAGTAGATGGACAATTAATTGTTATTTTAACAAAATTTGTAAAGAAACAAGCTTAAACAAACAAGCTCAACTTTGTTGAGCTTGTTTTATAATTCCTTCAATTTATCCTTGATTTCAGCATCATAAATTTCAAGAAATTTTTCATCATAAGGATCTTGATCTTTGTATTTTTTTCGAATCAAATCTAAACTTTTTAAATAATTGAATTTTGCAGAATCTTTTTTGTTCAATTGATTATAGATTTCAGCTTTGTAGTAATATGCTTCTGCAATATTTTTATCCAAAGAAATTGTTTTGTTGTAAAAGTCCAAAGCTTTTTCATAATTTTTTTGATCCGCTTCTATTTTTCCACGATATGTGTACATTCTTGGATAAATATTATCTGGATTTTTTTCCGATGCTACAAATTTGTCATAATAAACAACTGCCGAATCGTAATTTCCTAAACCTTGATGACAAATTCCCATTTGAAAATAAATATTTTCGCCCCACGGATATTCCACAACGTTTGACAATTTATCTAACCGATGAAAATCCTTCAACGCATTTTCGTAATCTTTTAGTTTTGTATATTTAATCCAACCTGTATAACCTAAATGGTCTGTAGCGTTTAAACAATTTGCTTTATTTAAACGACGTATTCCTTCTTCAAATTCTCCGTTTTTGTTATAAGCGACAGAAGATTCCCACCAAAATTTAGAATTTTTTGGTTCTGATTTTAATAAACGATTAAACATAAAATCAGAATAATATGAGCCTTGTGTGTTTTCTGCTAATTTAAATTTTTTATTGTTAGAAGAAAATAAGAATTGATAAATAGCAAAAACACTTGCGCAAAAAATAGGAATAGAAATCAATAATTTCAATGTTCCCCAAATAATTCTCCACGTTTTAGATTTAAAAAATGTCTTCAACCTTTCCATTCTTTAATTTTAGTTGTATTTGATAATATGAATCAATATTTTTTCCGTTCCAATCTTTTAATTGTTGAACAATCGAAACAATTTTCTTTTGCAAATTGTCAGAAAGTACAACTTTTTTATAGTCTTGATCAACCGCTTTTATTCTGAAATAACCAATTTCATTTTTGCAATTAATCACAAAACGAACATTTATATTTCCAGAAAAATCAGGAAAGTTTAATTGATGAATTGGTTCAGAAATCACTTTACGAATCCCATAACGTTCTGTTTTGTAACCTGCTTTTGATCCATAATATTCATAAATCGTAGAAGAACAAGGCTCAAAAGAAGTGCCTTGGTCGATAATTTCTTTTTTATCAATTCTTCCAACTTTTGTTTTGAAAGAAAAGTAAATAATTGCAGAAAAAATGAGTGCTGCAATAATAGTTAAATAGACAAAATAATTAATGTATTTCATTCGGTCTAAGGTATATAAATTTTTAACATAAAAAACTCAATTCAATGAATTGAGTTTGGTATGGTTTTATTTAAAATATTGCTCTGCTTCTAATACACTTTCTGGTCGACCGACATCGATTAAAATACCGCCAGAATGATCAAAACCAATAATAGATTCAGTTTTCATCAAATCCATATACACTTTCATGATCGAAAATTTACCTGTTTCGGTAATTTTATCAAATAAAGCAGGATTGATGACATGTATGCCACTAAAAGCTAAATCATTTAAGTCATCTAAAGAATCAACTGCTTTTATTTCTTCTTCTGTTTTTAAATTTCGCCAACCTTTTAATTCGTTTTTATCGTTAAAATATAACTTTCGAGACGAATTTCTATCCGAAACAGCTAACGTCACCAACGCCTTATTTTCTTGATGTGCTTTGATAAAATTGGTTAGATGAAGATCGGTCAAAATATCAACATTCATCACTAAAAAATCTTCGTCAAAATTAGTTTTCGCTTTTACCAAACCGCCGCCCGTTTCAAGGACTTGATCGGTTTCATCTGAGATGGTAATTTTAATTCCGAAATAATTATTCTCTTCTAAAAACTCTATTATTTGATCTGCAAAATGATGCACATTAATCACGACTTCATCAATTCCAAAAGATTTCAAATATTCGATGTTCCGTTGCAATAGAGGTTTTCCGTTTACAATAGCCAAAGCTTTGGGATGGTTTTCTGTAAATGGTTTTAAACGAGTTCCAAGACCCGCAGCAAAAATCATAGCTTTCATCTTAATAGGCTTCGTTTATCCAGTTTTTTTCTTCTTGCACAACATGATGTAAGGTTACTTTCGCTTCAGGAAATTTTTCCGCAATATGTTTAGCAGTCGCATCAGCAGAGTAAACCGAACGATGTTGTCCGCCTGTACAACCAAAATTAATTTCTAAATTCTCGAAACCACGATTTAAATAATCTTCGATTGAAATATCAATGATTTGAAAAACGCCTTCTAAGAAAACGGCAATTTTAGTTTCTGTTTCCAAATATTTTTTAACATCTTCGTCACGACCCGTTTGTGTTTTATACGCTTGGATTCGCCCAGGGTTTAATACGCCACGGCAATCGAAAACGAATCCACCACCATTACCAGTTGGATCAGTTGGAATTCCACCGTTTTTATATGAAAAACTACGAACGTTGATATTTAATTTAGCCATTTATTTTATGATTTACACGCTCTAACGTTGTTGGAAGAACGAGGATTTTTATAATATTTTTTAATTCTGGGTAATTCTGTAAGATAGGATAATCAATAATTGATTCAAGATTTTTTAAACCAAACGAAATACTTTCTATAAAGTGTTTTTTTCGTTCAATCAATCCTCTCAAACCATAAGCGCCTAAAACTTGCAAAAGTCTTGCTACGACACAATATTCATAGGATTGACGAAAATCTATCGGAACCAAAGTTGGAATTTGTTTCTTCAATTGCTCGTAATAAAATTCGTATAACTCTTTTTTGAAGTTGAAAGGTAAATTGGCTTTTGCTTGCCAAATTAACGATACCAAATCATAAACAATAGGGCCATATAAACCACCTTGATAGTCGATAAAATATGGTTCGTTATGATGAATCATAATATTGCGCGTCTGGAAATCTCGGAAAACAAATCCTTGCGGAGAAATTTGATCAAATTGAGAGGCAAAACGATCAAAATCTTTGATCAGTTTTCCTGCATTATAATCAATTCCTAAAACATCCAAAAAGTAAAAATTAAACTGAAATAAATCTCTTAAAATCAGTGTTTTATCTAATCTTGGATAAGAAAATGTATGGTTGAAATCAATCTGATTTTTTCCTTGAATTTGAGCAATTGCTAATTGTTCTAAGGTTTTAAAATAATAAGGTTTTGCTTTTTCAAGATCATTCAGCACAAGATTCATCAATGTTTCATCACCTAAATCAGTTTGTACATACGTTTTGAAATCTTCTGAAACAGAAATGATTTCAGGAACATTATCAATCACTTTTTTTAGTTCGATTGAAAACTGAATGAATACTTTATTTTCTTCTGTATTAGAGCTTTCTGCTAAAATATACGATTGATTTTGGTCAAAAAATCTCGAATATTTACGCGAAGAAGCACCACCAGAAAGTTGTGTTAAACTATCGATTGCTTTTTGTGTGAAATTTTCGTGTAAAAATTGAGCTGTATTATCGTTCATCAGAATATTTTGCGAAAGTTACGCATATCAGAAATGATTTAAAAATATTTGTTTGTTGTAACTTTTTTCAAAATGTTGCATCTATTTAGAAAATAAAAAACTGATATGAAAAAAATAGCACTTATTATCGCAATGATTTCGTTACAATCGTGTATTACAGTAAAAGTGAATGCAGATGTAGATTCGAATAGTTTTTATGCAAAAACAACAAATCCAAACATCAAATCGCAAGGAACTTTTTTTGAAAATGGAGTAGGAGATTCGAAATGGTCTAACTCAAATGGAGATAATTGGACAAAAGCAAAATTTGAAGATGCTTCAGGAATGAGTTACATTAAATTAAATGTTTCAAAAAATGTAACAGCTAATTTTCATTCAAATATAAGAATTGATGGAGAATTGCATTTTGAAGTGGTAGACAAAAATCAGAATGTTTTATTTACACGCCATTTAATCAAGTCAAAAGAAGAAAATTTTACATTGGATTTATCAGCTGGTGATTATCAAATTCGTTGGAATTCTAAAAATACTTCTGGAAGTTATTTTTTGGAATGGAAAGAGGAGAAATAGTGAAATTTTAGCAAATATTTAAGTAAAACAATTGCTTTTTTGATGTAATTTTAGGGAGATTTAAATAAAGAATTATGTCCTTAATAGATGATTTGAAATGGCGTTATGCCACAAAAAAATATGATCCGTCTTTGATTGTTGAAGAAGAAGATGTTAAAAAAATTGTTGAGGCTGCACGTTTAGCCCCAACTTCATCTGGTTTGCAACAATTCAGAATTCTTGTAATTAAAAACAAAGAATTACAACAAAAAATTGTTCCTATTGCATATGATCAGCAAATTGTAGCAGATTGTTCGCATTTGTTAGTTTTTGTTGCGTGGGATCGTTATACAGAAGATCGTATTGATACGATTTATGATTTTACGACAGATGAACGCGAATTGCCAAGAGGACGTTTTGGTTCGTATACAGATAAATTAAAAGGTATTTATTTGCCTCAAACTTCTGAAGAGAATTTTGCGCATACTGCTCGTCAAGCATATATTGGTTTAGGTTTTGCATTAGCGCAAGCTGCAGAACTTAAAATTGATAGTACGCCAATGGAAGGTTTTGATAATGCTGAATTGGATGATTTACTTGATCTGAATGAGAAAGGAATGAAAAGTGTTTTATTGCTTCCTTTAGGCTACAGAGATAGTGAAGATTGGTTAGCTCCGATGAAAAAAGTGAGAAATCCAATGAAGGATTTTGTCAAAAAAATATATGAATAACAAAAAAAAGGATTGAGTTTTTTCTCAATCCTTTTTTTGTGAAGTTAAGATATTAAGCTTTAACTAATTTAATTTTTAAATTTTCTAACATAGTTGTCGTCATTTTATCAATGTCGTATTTTGGAGCAAATCCCCAATCAGCTTTAGCAACAGAGTCGTCGATAGAAGATGGCCAAGAGTCAGCGATAGCTTGACGAAAATCTGGTGCATAATCAATCGAGAATGTTGGAATATGTTTTCTAATATTTGCAGCTAAATCTTCTGGAGCAAAGCTTAAACCTCCTAAATTATAAGATTTAAATTCACCTAATTGTTTTGGATCAGCGGACATTAATTCAACAATCGCATCAATTGCATCATCCATATATAACATTGGTAAAAACGTTCCTTCTTTTAAGAAAGAAGTGTATTTTCCGTCCTCAATGGCTTTGTAATAGATATCTACTGCATAATCTGTAGTTCCTCCTCCAGCAGGCGTTTTCCACGAAATAAGACCAGGGAAACGAACAGATCGTACATCTACATGATGATTTTGTTGATACCATTTGCACCAGTATTCTCCTGATAATTTAGAAATTCCGTAAACTGTAGAAGGTGTTTGAATTGTATTTTGAGGCGTGTTGTCTTTTGGTGTATCTGGTCCAAAAACCCCGATAGATGAAGGCCAAAAGATTTTATCGATTACTTTATCTTTTGCTAATTCTAAGAAAGTAAGTAACGTATCCATGTTTAATTTCCAACCGAACATTGGATTTTTTTCTGCTGTACCAGAAAGAAGTGCAGCTAAATGATATACTGTTTTGATGTTATGTTTGGCAATAACTTCTTTTATTCTTTCTGTATTCATTACGTCGATTACTTCGTAAATTCCATCATAATCAACATCTTTTGGATCGCGTATATCAGAAATGATTACATTGTTTTTTCCATGAATGGTTTTTAATTTTTCGGCTAATTCAGAACCAATTTGTCCTAATGCACCGGTGATTAAAATCGTTTCGGTTTCCATTTTAAAAGTTACTTTTGTTTGTTTATACCAAAGGTAAAATAATCTACTAAATTTCTAAACTTTATTTAGTAGATTTGTAACAAAGGTCGAAGAAATCTCGACAAATCGTATCAAAAATACTTAGTAGAAATATGAAAAAACAACTATTTGTTGCAGCATTTGCTTGTACTTCAGTCTTAGCATTTGCGCAAGAATCTTATCAAGCTTTTAATCCTGATTACATGGATAAGTCTGTTCGCCCTCAAGATGATTTATATAATCATGTGAATGGTAATTGGATGAAAATCACAGAAATTCCTTCTGACAGAGCAAGATGGGGGAGTTTTGATGAGTTGAGAGAGAATACAGATAAAGTATCGTTGAAGTTAGTAAAAGATTTATTGAATAATAAATATGAACAAGATTCTAACGAGCAAAAAATCTCTGACCTTTACAATGCTTATACAAATATGGAAGCGCGTGATAAAACAGGTTTAGCTCCGATACAAAAATATTTAAAGCAAATTGATGCAATCAAGAATTTAACGGATTTACAAGCTTATTTAACAGAGGTTACACCGATTGGTGAAAACCCTTTTTATGGAGTTTCTGTTTATACTGATATGAAAAACAGTAAGCAAAATGCGGTTTATTTAGGAAGTATCGGTTTGACTTTGGGTAAAACGTATTATCAAAAAGAAGATGCTAAAAATGCGGAAACTTTAGCGAATTTAAATCAATATATTGATCAAGTTTTCCCTTTTACAGGATCTAAAACGCGCGATTTAAAAGGACCAAAAATTGTTGCTTTTGAGAAAATGATGGCAAAATACATCAAAACAGTTGAGGAAAGTCGTGATCCGAATAAATCATACAATCTGGTAACATTAACAGAAGCGGGTGCTTTCTCTAAAAATGTTGATGTTGTGAAATTTGTAAAATCTTTCGGAATTAATCCTGATAAAGTAATTATTCGCGAATTAGATTATTATAAAAACTTAGATAAAATCATTAATCAAGAGAATTTACCTTTGATTAAAGATTATTTGAAGTTCAAATTAATTGATTCTTTTTCTAATAGTTCTACAACAGAATTGGAGAAATTGAACTTTGAATTTTACGGAAAAAAATTATCAGGTCAAAAAGAACAAAGAGCTTTAGATAAAAGAGGATTATCTTATGTGAACGGAACGGTAGGTGAGTTATTAGGGCAAATTTATGTGAAAGATAATTTTCCACCAGAAGCAAAAGCAAAAGCTCAAGAGTTGATCAGCTATTTATTCAAATCTTTTGATATGCACATCAATAATTTGGAGTGGATGTCGAAGGATACAAAAGTAAAAGCAATAGAGAAATTAAATAAATTTACGGTAAAAATTGGGTATCCTGATAAATGGAAAGATTACTCTGGATTAAAAGTTAAATCAATTAATAACGGAGGTTCTTTAATCGAAAATAACTTAGCGTACAGCCAATGGAGATTCCAAGATAATTTAAAAGATTTTGGAAAACCAGTTGACAAAACACGTTGGGGAATGTCACCACAAACTGTAAATGCTTATTTCAATCCAACAAATAATGAAATCGTTTTCCCAGCAGCAATTTTACAAGCACCATTCTATGATTATAGAGCAGATGCAGGTGTAAACTTTGGAGGAATTGGAGCTGTTATTGGTCACGAAATTTCTCATGGATTTGATGATTCTGGAGCTAAATTTGACGGGGAAGGAAACCTTGTAAACTGGTGGACAGCTCAAGATGAAGAAAAGTTTAAAGCAGCAACTAGTGCTTTAGCAAAACAATATGATAGCTATGAGCCAGTAAAAGGAACACATGTAAATGGTATTTTTACGTCTGGTGAAAATATTGGTGATTTAGGAGGAGTTTCAGTAGCTTTTGATGCATTGCAAATGTATTTAAAAGACAAAGGTACTTACGGAAATATTGATGGATATACGCCACAACAACGTTTCTTTATGTCTTGGGCAACAGTTTGGAGAACCAAAGCAACAGATGAAGCTTTAGTAAATCAAGTAAAAACAGATCCACACTCACCTGGATATTACCGTTCTTTTGGACCAATCATTAATATTGATGCATTCCACGAAGCATTTCAAACAAAACCAGGAGATAAGTTGTACAAAGCACCAAAAGATCGTATTAGAATTTGGTAGTATGCTTGGCAAAATTATTGATTGGATAAAAAATAGAAAAAGAGTGATTAAAATGACAACAGTAGAAGCAATTAACAATGCTAATGTAACATTAGTAGACGTTCGCGAACCGTATGAATTAGAAACTGATGGATTTGTTCCAAATGCGATCAACATTCCATTGGGAGAAGTGCCTACGAGAGTAGAAGAGTTCAAAGCAATGTCAAGACCAATTGTTGTATTTTGTAGAAGTGGAAACCGGTCAGGTCAAGCTGCTCAATATTTACAAGAACAAGGTGTAGACGAGATTTTTAATGGAGGAGGTTTTCAAGACGTCTTAGATGTTTTAGAAAAATAATTTGTTAATCATTAATTATTTATAAAAAACCGATATTTTATTTATCGGTTTTTTTTGTACATTATTGTATTATAAATAGATATTCGATTACTTTGGTGTCTTACGAAATGTTTTTCAAAAATAAATGAAAAAAAATGTGTGACCAAATAAGTAACCATGTGTCATAATATTGAAAGCAGTTGAAATGTCAAAGGATCCATTAGAACATTTAGATGATGACATTTTGGTGTATAAGATTGTCGAAACAAAAAATCAACATTTGTTTGGAGTATTGTATGACAGGTATGCACATACGGTATATAACAAGTGTCTGAGTTTTGTAGAAGAACAAGAAGAAGCACAAGATATGACACATGATATTTTTGTTAAGTTGTTTGTAAAACTTAAAACCTATCAGTCAAAATCAAAATTCTCAACTTGGCTATATTCTTTTACATATAATTTTTGTGTCAATCATGTACAACGCAAAATAAAGGAAGAGAGAAAAAATTATTCGATGACGGATGATTTGGTTGATAATTATAATGAGCAAGTAATTGATGACAAAGAAATTTTTGAACTAAAAATCGAAAAACTAACACAATCTCTTAAAAAATTAGAGGTAGAAGATAAATCTATACTACTTATGAAATACCAAGATGATTTTTCAATTAAAGAAATTTCGGAAACTTTAGAGATTGGTGAAAGTGCAACCAAAATGAGAATAAATAGAGCAAAAAATCGTTTACTAAAAATTTATAATGCTTTGTAATTTATGGAAAATCCTTTTAAGACTATACTAGCCGACGAGAAGCTTCCAGAAACATTAAAGCAAAAAGTAATGGACGATGTTGCTTTGATAAAACTATCATTAGAAGTTGCCGATTTGGTTTCAGTAAAATATCCAAGTACAATTGGTAATTTCTTTGGAATAGGAAAAAAGAAATCAACCAATCAATCGAATAAAAAAGATAAAGAAGATAACTAGAAATAGAGTATATGAATATAGGTTTAAATTTTAGCTTGTTAGAAAGTTTGTATCAAGAAATAGTACTAATATTCCCGAAAGTAGTAGGAGGTATAGTATTTCTTATCTTGTCTTATATCTTGCTAAAATTAATCTTATTATTGACCAAATACATTTTGAGATTGTCTAAAATAGATAAATTAAAAAATGCATTGAATAATAACGAAGCGTTGAAAAACTCTTCAATTGAAATAGATCCAGGAGTAATTATATTACAATTTGTAAGATTGTTTATTATCTTATTAATTATAATCATTGGATCTGATATTTTTGGGTTAACAGTTGTTTCAAACCAAATAGGAAGAATTGTAGATTATTTACCTCAATTTTTTAGCGCAGTTTTGATATTTGCTGGAGGTTTTTACTTAGCAAATTATATCAAATCTTTTTTGAAAAGTTTAATCAAATCAATCGACCTCAATGGAGCGAATATTATAAGTAATATAATTTTTTATATCATCCTTATTTTTACAATTGTTACGTCATTAAACCAAGCAGGAGTAAATACAGACTTGATAACCAATAATCTGTCACTTATCTTAGGCTCAATATTTTTGACATTAGCTATTGCGTTTGGATTAGGATCAAAAGATGTTATATATCGATTGTTACTGTCTTTTTATACCAATAGAAATTTTGAAATTGGTCAAAAAATCATTATCGAAGATGATGTAAAAGGCGTAATAATTGCAATTAACAACATATGTATGACCATACAAACAGAAAATGAAAAAGTAGTTTATCCAATAAAAATCATTACGAATAAAAAAATACGAATTATTGAAGATTAATCTTACCTACCTAAATTATTTTTATAATAATTATTAACCAACCTATTGATTTTTTTTTAAAAAATCAAGCCGACTTTTAACCTACCAACCAATCGTGAAAGCAAGTCTTTTACAACTAAGCAAACCTTTTTCGATTTAATAGAAAATACATCACTTTCTATTATCTATTAAATCAAACTAAACCAAACCAACAAGAGACCATACCAACCAAAAATGGTCTCTTTTTATTTTTCGAAAAATCAATTAATTTTAAAAATTAGTTGTACATTTGCACCTCATTACATAATAATTATTAAATAATATTGGCATGTACTTAACATCAGAAGTAAAAAGCGAAATTTTCGCAAAGCACGGTAAATCTGCAACAGATACAGGATCTGCAGAAGGACAAATCGCATTATTCACTTACAGAATTAACCATTTAACTGGTCACTTAAAACAAAATCAAAAAGATTTTAATACAGAAAGATCATTGGTTATGTTAGTAGGTAAACGTAAAGCGTTATTGAACTACTTAAAGAAAAAAGATATCACAAGATATCGTGCGATTATCGCTGAATTAGGATTACGTAAGTAATTTTAAACACAATATAAAAGGGCAATTCCGTAGAAATTGCCTTTTTTTTTGTTATAAATTAAAATAAGATATATATCTTTATATAATGCAGTTAAAGCAAACGGCTTTGACTTTAGACGAATTAAATACAAAGAAGACGAATGATTCCACAGGCGATCACAGAAAAAATTACTCTTTCAGACGGAAGAGAAATTACAATTGAAACAGGGAAATTAGCTAAACAAGCTGATGGATCTGTGGTTGTACGCATGGGCGACACCATGTTATTAGCTACAGTTGTAGCAAACAAAGAAGCTAATCCAGGTGTAGACTTTTTACCTTTAACAGTAGATTATAGAGAAAAATTCTATGCAGGAGGACGCATCCCAGGGAACTTCTTCAGAAGAGAAGCAAAACCATCAGATGATGAGGTCTTAACAATGCGTTTAGTAGACCGTGTTTTACGCCCAATGTTTCCAGAAGATTTTCATGCAGAGGTTCAGGTAATGATCTCACTTATTTCTTATGACAAAAATGTAATGCCAGAAGCTTTAGCTGGTTTAGCTGCATCAGCAGCCATTGCAATTACAGATATTCCTTTCACATTAATTTCAGAAGCTCGTGTTATTCGTTTGAATGGTGAATTGATGATTAATCCTTCATTAGAACAATTAGCGCAAGCAGATATCGATATTATGGTAGGTGCTTCTAAAGATTCTGTTGTAATGGTTGAAGGTGAAATGAGTGAAATTTCTGAGCGCGAAATGTTAGACGCAATCGAATTTGCCCATGCGGAAATCAAAAAACAAATTGAAGCACAAGAAAGCTTAGCGGCTAAAGTAGGAAAATCAACTCCAAAACGTGAGTACAATCACGAAACTCATGACGAAGAAATTCGCGAAAAAGTATGGGCTTATGGATATGATAAATATTATGATATTGCGAAACACCCATCTGACAAACACGAAAGAGGTGAAAAATTTGCTCAAGTTGAAGCAGATTTCTTAGCTCAATATGCTGATGATGAAGAGGAATTAGCTCGTGTTACTCCTTTTGCTCACATCTATTTCCATGATGTACAAAAAGAAGCTGTACGTCAATTGATCTTGAACGAAGGAATTCGTTTAGATGGTCGTGATCCAAAAACAATTCGTCCAATTTGGACAGAAGTTGATTATTTACCATCAACTCATGGATCAGCAATTTTTACACGTGGTGAAACTCAAGCATTGGCTACAGTAACTTTAGGATCTTCTAAAGATGCGAATATGGTTGATGGTGTAGTAACAAACTTCGACGAAAAATTCTTTTTACACTATAATTTCCCTCCTTTCTCAACAGGTGAAGCTCGTCCATTAAGAGGAACTTCTCGTCGTGAAATAGGTCACGGAAATTTAGCTCAACGTGCATTAGCTCAAATGTTACCAGACGATTGTCCTTACACAGTTCGTATCGTTTCTGAAGTTTTAGAATCTAACGGTTCTTCTTCTATGGCAACAGTTTGTGCAGGAACGTTAGCATTAATGGATTCAGGTTTACAAATGAAAAAACCAGTTTCAGGAATTGCAATGGGGTTAATTACAGATACAAAATCTGGGAAATTTACTGTATTGTCTGATATTTTAGGAGATGAAGATCACTTAGGAGATATGGACTTTAAAGTAACAGGAACAGCAGATGGTATCACAGCTTGTCAAATGGACATTAAAGTCCAAGGTTTATCGATGGAAATCATGGAAACTGCCTTATTACAAGCAAAAGAAGGTCGTGAGCACATCTTAGGTAAATTATTAGAAACATTACCAGCGCCTCGTCCACAATTAAAACCAAATGCACCTAAAGTTGTTGTGATGGAAATTCCAAAGGAATTTATCGGAGCAGTTATCGGTCCTGGTGGAAAAGTGATTCAAGAAATGCAAAAAGAAACAGAAACTGTTATTGCAATTACAGAATTAGAAACAACAGGTCGCGTTGAAATTAATGGTGTTATCCAAGAAAATATCGATAAAGTAATTGAAAGAATTAAACAAATTGCATTTGTTCCTGAAGCTGGAGCAACTTATCATGCAGTTGTAAAATCAATTAAACCATTCGGTGCTTTTGTTGAAATTTCTAAAGGAGTTGAAGGGTTAGTTCATATTTCAGAATTAGAGCACAGACGTTTAGAAAAAGTAGAGGATTCTGTAAACATCGGTGATAAAATTGATGTTAAATTCTTAGGTTACGATGATAAAAAGAAAATGAAATTATCTCGTAAAGCTTTATTGCCAAAACCAGAAAGAACAGAAAAACCTGCTAAACCAGCAGAAAGGAAAGAGGATAAACCTCAAGATAAACCAGAAGCTTAATTTAAGTTTTTATAAATAAATAAAAGTCCGAGATTTCTCGGACTTTTTTGTTATTCTATTTTCAAACCTAAATGTTGTACTAAACCAATGATATTTTCTTTCGAAAAGACGGCACCTTTCAATTGATTTTCATTTGGATTAATTCTAAAATTATAAGATGTTTTTAGATTTGCTTGCTTCAAATTGGTTTGATCAAAAATTGCATTTAAACAATCACAATTATTGAAGTAAGAGTGACTTAAATCTGTATATGAAAAGTCAACATTTTGCAATGAACATTCGATAAATTTTGATTTTTGAAGGGGTAATTGATAAAAAGTAGAATCATTTAAAATGCAACGCTCAAAAAAAACATTAAGTCCAAACTGATTACATACTTCTAAATTAAATCCAATCATTTTACAATTTTTAAATTCAACTTGCTGAAAACTTGTATTGATAAGTTTCGAATTACTTAGATTACACTCAATAAATTCACAATTGATAAATTTTACATTGCTCAAATCCAAAGTATTCAAATCACAACTAATAAATTTACAATTTTCATAATCGCCAATAACGTTTCGAGATTCAGTGAAATTATGTTGAAAAAATGTTTCTTCAAAATGATAATTTGTATGCATTATTTTTTCTTTATGATTAATTTTTTTAGTGCAAGCCAAAAAATAATCACAATCATATCAATGTAAATTGTAACTTTTAATTGATCGATTTGTGAACATAAATTTTTCCCAGTAATAGAAGAGATACATGTTTCAATTCCATCAGTTTCGTTTTTAATACTCATCATAGTTGAGATAAGCAAATAAAAAACGAAAGGAATAACAAGAATAAGCAGCATTAAAATAATGTTGTAATATCGTTTTGTTAGCATCTTAATCCTCAAATGTAATTTCTATTTCTTGGCCAAATTGTAAAATATAACCATTGTTGTCATATATTGCAAATTCGCGCATATCCCATTCAAAAGTTTCGATTTCGTAAACAATTTCACAATCATTTTTTACTTGATTCCATAATTCATCTACATTATCAACGACAAAATAAAATGAACCTGTAAAATTGGCTTGTTTAAAATCTGCCCCTTCATTTGGATAAGCTAACATAATTTCGACATCGTCTTTTTGTAAGCAGGCCCAAATCCAATCTTCATTTTGTTCTGCAATCTTAAAACCTAATTTCTTATAGAATTTTGTTGTTTTTTGTAAATCTTTTGTCCAGATTATTGGTCGTAAACTTTTAAAAGCCATATATCATTATTTTTGATAAAAATACTCCAATTTTTCAGAACATTTTGGCATATTTAGATGATAAATGTATTCAAGTCGGAAGGTTAATAGTATGATCTGTCATATAAACATAAAAAAAACTCCTAACAAGTAGGAGTTTAATACGAAATTTTAATTTCTATTTAAGGATTATATTTTTTGTTTAATGCTTTTAAAATTGCCCATGTTTCAGCATCGACCACGCCATCATATTTTTCAGGTCTAAAATGCATCTGAAATGCAACAATAGCATTTTTAGTTTGCGTATCAATCATCCCATTTATAGGTACATTGTAGCCATATTTTTTTAGCTCTGTTTGTACTTGCGTAACAAATACTGAGCTTGTTGTATCCCATGGATATTGAGGAATAAATAAATACTTATCACTTTCTTCGTACCAAGCACCAACACCATAATCTGTGTATAATTGTTTCCATGGAAATAGTGGACCTGGATCTGGTTTTCTACCTGGTGCAATGTCTGCATGACCTACAACATTAAAAGGTGAAATATTATAACGGCTGATGATATCTTGCGCTAACTCACCGACTTTTTTGATTTGATAAGCTGGATAAGGTGTGAAATTAGGATAGGTATCTGTTCCTTTATTTCCGAGATTAACGATTTCTATTCCGATAGAAGAGAAATTTAAATTATCGATACCTTTCCAGTTACTTACACCTGCATGCCATGCACGTTTGGTTTCGTCAACTAACAGATTGATTGTTTTATCATCATAATCATTAATTAAATAATGAGCACTAACATCTTTCTGAGTCAATACTTTTAACGACAATTCGGTATTGATTGCAGTATAATGCAAGACTAAAAAACGAACACGTTCGTCTTGCGAAATAGATGGATAATAATCTGTTGTTACTTTGTACTTGTCAAGCTTTGCAGCTCGAGTCATTTCTGGTTGATCTGTTTTTGAGTTGATAATGACTGTGTCACGAATTACTTTTGTAATTGTTTTTGGCGGAACTGTTTTAGTAGCACAACTGGCTAAAATAAAAAAACAACAAATTGCCGAAAACATTAATCCTTTAATATTCATTCTTTTAGTTCTAAATAGTCTTTTGAGTAGCCAAAATTAAGCCAAATATTTGGATTTTTTTTCAAAAAAGACTTGTTTTGCAATAAAAGTCAGATTATATTTGCAACCGCTTTATAAGACATTTTCTGAATGTCTTATATTAAAAGTAGGAGAGGTGCCAGAGCGGTAATGGAGCAGATTGCTAATCTGTCATCGGGTAACCGATGCCAGGGTTCGAGTCCCTGTCTCTCCGCTTTATTTCATTTGATGACCAAATCGGGGTGTAGCGTAGCCCGGTCATCGCGCCTGCTTTGGGAGCAGGAGGTCGCAGGTTCGAATCCTGCCACCCCGACAAAATTCAACGAATTTTTGGATCGGTCCAGTAGCTCAGCTGGATAGAGCAACTGCCTTCTAAGCAGTAGGTCTCAGGTTCGAATCCTGACTGGATCACAAAATCCACTTAGATTTTCTAAGTGGATTTTTATCTTTAATAAAAAATTATTTTAAAAAGTTTTTACCTTTTTCACTCAATTGCTTAAAATTAATAGAAGGAATAGTTGGATTTAATTCTGATTTGAACTCAGTTACATTTGGCGTTTCAAAGAAGTCTAATTCGTATAATCCGTCTTCAATAAATTGACAATCATCCGTTAAAAAGTAAATTTTAGGAAAGCTTGGCTTACGCTCTATTCTTACTTTTTTTACATTATTTGTATCTGTAAAAACTTCTCCTTTTTTAGTGTTCGCCATGAATTTTATTTTAACTACAAATTTCTAAATAAAAACTAATATTAAAAAATCAATTCAAATTAGTCAAAAATATTTCTACCTTCGTTACAAATAAAACCATGTGAAATATACAATTCAAGCAATACTTTTGTTTTTTGTTTTAGGATTAACAAGTTGTTTACCAACCAAAACAGTTTCCGAAACTAAAGTTGTGACTTCAGAAATTAGCGATTTGTCGGGTAAATGGAATATAAATGATGGAGTAGATTACATTATTTTTGAAGATGCAACGAAAAAAATGGTAATGAAAACGGTTTGCGGAATTATTACGGCTGATTATACTAAAATAGATCAAGCTATAATTTTTAATCATTTAAAACAAGTGAATTCTGATTGCGAAATTCCTCAAAATTTGATTCAAAATTTGCAAAAAACTGCATATTTTAAAGTAAAATCATCAAATCAAATTACTTTTTATGATGAAGCTCATCAAGAAAAGCTAACTTTGAAATTAATAAAGTAAATCGCCTAGAAAAATATATTATGCTTAGCATAATTTTTTATTAAATTTGTCTAAATTTCTAATGTTGAAGAAAATTTTAAGTTATCCGTTATCTATAATCTTTTATATTTTTTATGGATTAACGTTGTTGGTAATGCATGTTGTGCAATGGTTGTGCTACAATTTGGGAGGTTATGCTGCTCATCACAAAAGTGTAAAAGTGATGAATGGTCTTTTGGTTTTTTGGACAAGAATTTTGGGTACAACGTATACCTATAAAGGAAGAGAAAATTTGAAACAAAATGTACCATTGATTTTTGTGAGTAATCACCAAAGTATGTATGATATTTCTCCGTTGGAATATGATTTGGCTGATTATCATCCTAAGTTTATTTCGAAAATAGAATTGGGAAAAGGAATTCCCAGTGTATCGTACAATTTAACGCATGGAGGTTCTGCATTAATCGATCGTAAGAACGGAAAACAAGCAATAGAGGAAATAAAAAAATTAGCGCAATACATTCAGAAAAATAATTATTCAGCTATTATTTTTCCAGAAGGTACAAGAAGCAAAAATGGAGTACCAAAGGCTTTCAAAGAAAATGGATTGAAAGTTTTGACGAAATATGCTAAAGACGCTTATGTTGTTCCCGTTACGCTAAATAATACGTGGGAAATAGAAAAGTGGGGTAAATTCCCGATGTATTTGGGCGCGAAAGTAACGATACAATACCATAAACCCTTAAAAGTGAGTGACTATAAGTTTGATGAAATATTCGAGCTTACCGAAAAAACTGTAAAAAGTAGTATAACCGCATAAAATAATTATATGTCAATAAATAATGTTCGCCTGGAAGTAATGCAATTTCTTGAGAAAGATATTGATGCTTATATGGACAAATTCTTAGTTCCAGCCGATAAAATTTGGCAACCAACAGATTTTTTACCGAATTCTCAAACAGATTCTTTTTTTGACGAAATCAAAGAATTACAAGAGCTTTCGAAAGATTTGCCAGATGATTTCTGGATTACATTGATTGGTGATACCATTACCGAGGAAGCTTTGCCAACCTACGAATCTTGGTTGATGCAAATGGACGGTGTGGTAGATGAAGAAGGAAATTACCTAGAAAATGGTTGGGCAAAATGGATTCGCCATTGGACAGGAGAGGAAAATCGTCACGGTGATGTTTTGAATAAATTTTTGTATTTATCAGGACGTATCAATATGCGCGAGGTTGAAGTAACAACGCAACATTTGATAAATGACGGTTTCGACATTGGAACAGCACACGATCCTTACAAAAACTTTGTTTACACAAGTTTTCAAGAATTAGCAACTTATGTATCGCACAATAATGTATCAGCAATTGCAAAAAAATACGGAGCGAAAAAATTATCGCGTATGTGTAAAATTATTGCAGGAGATGAAATGCGTCACCATTTAGCTTACACAGAGTTCGTTCGTCGTATCTTCGAAGCTGATCCTTCTGAAATGATGTTAGCTGTTCAACATATGTTCAAACTTAAAATTGTAATGCCAGCGCATTTCTTAAGAGCTTCTGGTGAAGAAAGAGGAACTTTGTTTGATGCGTTTTCAGATGCAGCGCAACGCATTGGTGTGTACACAGCGTTTGATTACATCGATATTATGCGAAAATTAATTGAAGCTTGGCAATTAGATAAAATCTCTGGATTGAATGCTGAGGCTGAAAAAGCAAGAGATTATATCATGAAATTCCCAGATAGAATGGATAGAATTTCGCAACGTATTGTAATTCCTGAAGTAGGACCACAATTCAAGTGGTTAGTTCCTGCGACAGCTAAATAGAAAATCAATTTTATTAAGATGTATATCAAGATTGTTTTACTTTTTCTATTTATAATTTCATGTTCAAATATTGATAGGTTAAATTATCCATCTAATATTAATGAAATTAAAGAAGTTATATTAGAAAGACCTGATAGTAATTCAAATGGAAAATTTTCAGAAATAAAACAATTAAATGACAATCAGATAAAACAACTTTTAGTTATTTTAAATAAAGCTAAACAAATAGATTCTAAAAATTTTGATGAAGATTTTCAAATTATTTTTTCAACAGAGTCTGGAACTAAAAGAATTATGGTAAGGGGTAATAAAATTAAAAATTTTGATAGTAATAAAGTTTATCAAATACCGAATGTAGATTATTTGAATAATTTTTGAAAATCACATATAATCAAAATCATATAAAAAGAGGCAATTCAAAATCGAATTGCCTCTTTTTATTTAGTAACTTTAACCAACAAACAAATTATAAACAACTACTTATGGACGATTTTATTGCTGCCAGAAGTCAAATGGCGATGTCGCTTGCCTTTCACATTGTTTTTTCGTGTGTTGGAATGGTGATGCCGTTTATGATGGCAATCGCTCACTACAAATACCTCAAAACTAAAAACGAAATTTACAAAGGGTTAACCAAAGCTTGGAGTAAGGGAGTTGCAATTTTATTTGCTACGGGAGCAGTTTCTGGTACAATGCTTTCGTTTGAGTTAGGATTATTGTTTCCTAAATTTATGGAACACGCTGGGCCAATTTTCGGAATGCCTTTTTCGTTAGAAGGAACAGCTTTTTTTATTGAAGCTATTGCGCTTGGTTTTTTTCTTTACGGATGGGACAAATTTAATAAATGGTTTCATTGGATTTGTGGTGTAATCGTTGGTGTTAGTGGTTTAGCTTCAGGTATTTTGGTTGTAGCAGCAAATGCTTGGATGAATTCACCTTCTGGTTTTGATTTTGTAAATGGCGAATACCTTAACATTGATCCAGTAAAAGCGATGTTCAATGATGCTTGGTTTTCTCAAGCTTTGCACATGACGATTGCTGCTTTTTGTGCAACAGGTTTTGCAGTTGCAGGTTTACATGCTTATTTGATTTTGAAGGGGAAGAATGTAAATTTTCATCGAGAAGCGTTCAAAATTAGTTCCGTTTTAGCTATTGTTGCTGCTTTATTAGCGCCTTTAAGTGGTGATATTTCAGCGAAAGATGTAGCAGAACGTCAACCAATAAAATTAGCTGCAATGGAAGCGCATTTCAAAACAGAAGAAAGTGCGCCATTTGTTTTAGGGGGAATAGTGGATGAAGATAATGAAGAAATCAAATACGCAATAAAAGTTCCAGGTGTATTAAGTTTTTTGGTTCATTCAGATTTTAAAACAGCTGTCAAAGGTTTAGAAGAATTTCCGAAAGATGAATGGCCACCGGTTGCGATAGTTCATTACGCATTTCAAATAATGATTACATTTGGAATGTTGATGATGGGAATTGCGATAATTTATTTGATTGCTCATTTTTTCAAGAAAGATTGGTTATCAGAAAGATGGTTTTATAAATTATTTATGATTGCAACACCATTTGGTTACATTGCTTTGGAAGCAGGTTGGACGGTGACAGAAGTGGGGCGTCAACCATGGATTATTTATGGAATCATGCGAACGGTAGATTCAGTAACACCAATGCCTGGTATCCAATATTCGTTTTACATTTTTACGTTTGTATTTATTACCTTATCTATTATTTTGGTCTTTTTAATGAATAGACAAATACAAATGGTTGCTCAACTTTATGATCCTGAAGATCCAAATTATAAACCAGAAAAACATTAGAATATGATTTACGTAGTAATAGCATTTTTGTGGGTTGCCATCTGTTTGTACCTCATTTTAGGAGGCGCTGATTTTGGTGCAGGGATAGTTGAATTATTTTCGGAAAAGAGTTATAAAAAAAGAACGCAGAAGATTATGTACAATTCGATTGGACCAATTTGGGAGGCAAATCACATGTGGTTAATCATTGTCATTGTTATTTTATTTGTTGGTTTTCCTAAGATGTATGCAGAAATCTCAAATTATTTGCACATCCCGTTAGTAATTATGTTATTGGGAATTATTGCAAGAGGAACATCGTTTACTTTCAGAAATTATGATGCAATTAATGATAAATGGCACAATTTGTATGATGTAATTTTTACTTATTCGAGTGTTGTAACACCATTATTTTTAGGTATAATTGCTGGTTCTATTGTTTCGGGAAGTATTGATGTTAATGCGAAAACTTTTCAAGATGCTTATATTTTTTCGTGGTTGACTTGGTTTAATTTTTCAGTTGGCTTATTCACTGTTGTGATTTGTGCTTTCTTGGCTTCGGTTTATTCAATTCAAACTGTAAAAAATGATGAAGATAAAGTGATTTTAAGAAAACGTGCGAAAATTTATACCGCATTGATTTTTGTAGCAGGCGCATTTGTTTTTGCTGTTTCAATTTGGAAAAACATTCCGTTATTTAGCTGGATAACATCAGAGATTTATGGATATATAGCAGTTGGTATCGCTTCAATTTCGATTGTGTTACTACTAAAATCATTAAATCAAGCGAAAGATACATGGCTAAAAGTTTACGCAGGAATTATTGTGATGATGATTTTATTTGCGGCAACTTATTCTCACTTTCCAAATTTGGTTTTATTCAAGGATGGATCAACGTTGTCTTTATTAACAGATTACGGTGCGTTGAGTACGATAAATATGTTAGCTTGGGCATTATTACTCGGTTCGATATTTATTTTACCATTCTTGTTTTACTTGATTTATTCATTCAATCAAAAACAAAAAATATAGAAAAAATCTCGCTGTTATAGCGAGATTTTTGGTTTTGTTAATTTTTCTAAAATTAATAATATATTGAATAATACGATGTTATTTAAGTTTAATGGTTTTGAAAATATCTTTAAATATTTCGATATTATTTCCTTCTAAATCTGTCCCTAAAAATAATATTGTTTTATCTTCTGTTGATTTTAGAATTAAAATCATTTGATGATTTTTACCTTTATATTCAGAATTCACAATTGTTTCATAAAGTTTATCTTTACTTTCAGTATAGGTCTTAGAATTTTGACTAATTATTTTAACATTCTTTTCTTTAAAATTATTATTAGATAAATCGTTAACGAATTTTTTTGAATAATTTTCCATTTCAATTAATGGGAAATTAGAAGGAAATACTTGTACTGAAAAATTATTGATTAATTCATCTCCAAATGGAGATCCTTTACCTCCAACTGTAAAGAAAGCTAATCCACTTAACACTTTAGCTAATTTATATTTTGATTCTTTTAGATTAATTGTAAACGGAAGTAGAGGTTCTTTAAATTTTATATTATTATTGTAGTTTACAGATAATAATATTTCTTGAATTTCTTTTTGTGACAATTTATCATTTATCGGAGAAATGCCTACAACCATAACAGTTAAATTTTCATCTCCAAATAATAGAAGATTTTGAGTAATTTGTTTAACTTCTTGTGGTGAAACAATTAAAATGGCATCATAATTATTGATTTTTAAATTATGAGTTACTTGTGCATTAGTACCTTTAATTTTCTGTAGAAGCTTTTCTTTACCTTCCAAATAATTAGCTCCTACTAATTCTGATATTTGAACAAATTTATCTTGATCAGATTGAATTCGAAATAATTCAGGAAAAAATTGATAATTTGTTGGTTTGTATAAAGATAATTTAGAATTTGGTATCTCAAACATTCTTTTATTAATGTGACCTGTTTGTGCCGAAACATTAATTCCAAATGTAGTTAATAAACAAATTAATAAATAATATTTTGTTTTCATATTATAGGTATTGTGTATAGATAATATAAGATAACGTTTATGTATTTCATTAAGATGTTGAAAATAAAAGGCTAAGTGTTGTTTGGTTCTGAACGAAGAAAATAGCTGTTTTAGTCTTGACTAATTTACAAAAAATAAAAACAATTTATGTTTAGAAACAACAAAGGCTGAAAGTTTACTTTCAGCCTTTGTTGTTTTATTAATTTTTTGATGAAATGACAGTTTTATGAATTATGCTTTGCTTGCCATTCAGCAATTTCTTGTTCGTTTAATAAACAAGAATTTAATTCTTCTGTTATTTTTTCTTTATCTAATCCTTGCCCAATAAATACAAGTTCAATCATTCGATCTCCCCATTCCTTCGACCATTTTGCATCAATTTGTTTTTGATTAAATTGATAAGCTGCAAACTGAATTCTTTCGTCATATGGCATCGAACACCACCAAGCTCCCGCAGGATCAATTCGGATACTACCACCAGCTTGACTCAAGAAAATAGCTTCATCGGGACGATTTGCTAACCAAAATAATCCTTTCGAACGGTAAATAGTAGCAGGGAAATCATCATTCAAATACGTTAAAAAACGTTCTGCATGAAACGGAATTTTTTGTCTGTAAACAAAAGAAGTCATTCCATATTTTTCTTCTAAATGATCGTGATGTTCATGTGTACAATCTGCTCCACATTCGTGATCATGATGGTGGTGATGCTCTTCGTGCTCTTGTTCTTCCAATAATTTTACCCACGCATCCATGTCTTGAATTTTTTCGAAATCAAATAAATTTGTATTTAATATTTCAGTCAATTCAACATGCGAAAAACTTGCAGGAATTATTTTAGCCGTAGGATTTAATTTTGCAACAAATGCTTCGATATTCATCAAGGTTTCTTCTTCGACTAAATCCATTTTGTTTAGAATGATGATATTAGAGAATTCAATTTGATCAATTAATAAGTTGACAATTGGACGATTATCTTCTCTGTTTTCTGTAAATCCACGATCAAAAACATCTTCATCAGTTCCTAAGTTTTTGAAGAAATTATAAGCGTCAACTACTGTCACCAAAGTATCTAAACGAGCAACTTTTGGTAAATCTACTTTTCCATCAGGCGAAACAAAATCTAATGATTGTGCGATTGGTCCTGGATCAGAAATACCAGAGCTCTCGATTACTAAGTAATCATATTTGCCAGATTTTGCTAATTTTTCGATTTCAACGATTAAATCTTCGCGCAATTCACAACAAACACAACCATTGCTCAATTCAACCAATTTTTCATCGGTTTGAATCAAATCATTTTCACGAGATACCATTTGTGCATCAATATTTACCGCTCCCATGTCGTTTACGATAACCGCAACTTTTAATCCTTTTTTGTTGTGTAATATATGATTGAGAAGTGTCGTTTTTCCGCTTCCAAGAAATCCAGAAAGTACCGTTACAGGTAATCTATTTTCCATAATTTATGCTTAAAAATGTTTTACAAAGTTACGTTTTTATCATGCAAATTTTTAGCCTAAATTATCTATAAATTTTATAATGTTCTGTTAAGAATATGATGAAAAGTAATTTATTTCTGGAATTGTTTTATTTTTGTTTAAAATCAATCAAAGTAATGTTTGTCAATAGTGTTATCACGCTAATAATTATTTCAGTAATACTTGAAATTTACCTCTATTTTAACTTTAAAAAATTTTATCACAACAAGTATTTCCTTTTTGGAAATATGCTCATTTGGCTTCTTGTTTTGACGAATTTTGGCTATCATTTAATCTTTTTCGACCGTAATGTAGGGCAAACGCAAGCGACAATGTGGGGAACAGGTTTGTTTATGTTGTTTGGTTTTCCTCGTTTAATTTTGATTATATTTTTCCTAATTCAAGATATTATAAGAGGATTAGGTTGGCTATTCAATCGAATGAGTAATCATCAACCCAAAGCAGATTCTTATTTACCTTCTCGTCGAAAATTTGTAATGAATACTGGATTAACAGTAGCTTCTATACCTTTTTTTAGTTTGATTTATGGAATGACTTTAGGGAAATATAATTTTAAAGTCATTAAGAAAAAACTGGTTTACGAACGTTTACCAAAATCATTTGATGGATTTAAGATTTTACATATTACTGATATACATTCGGGAAGTTTGGATAATCGTGAAAAAATAAAGCAAGCCGTAGATTTAATTAATCAACAAGAGTTTGATATATTGTTATTTACAGGTGATATAGTGAATAATTTTTACTGGGAAATGGATAAATGGTACGATATTTTCTCGAAAATTAAACAAGGTAAATATGGTAATTTTGCAGTTTTAGGAAATCATGATTATGGAGAGTATTCGGATTGGAAATCAGAGGAAGAGAAGCAAGAAAACTTCGAGAAGATTAAAAGAATTTTCCCTAAAATAGGAATGCAATTGTTGTTAAATGAAAATCGATTGATTACAATAAATAATGAAAAAATTTCGTTGATTGGTGTTCAAAATTGGGGAACACGATTTAAGAAATTAGGTGATATTGATGTTGCTTCTCGCACTGTCAATACTGATGATTTTAAAATTGTATTATCTCATGATCCTTCGCATTGGAACGAAATATTGAAGCATCATCCTAAACATTTTGATTTAACATTATCTGGACATACGCATGGTATGCAGTTGGGGATTGAGGTTCCGAAAATTGGTTTACGTTGGAGCCCGTCACAATATGTTTATCCACAATGGGCAGGTTTTTATGATTTTGAAGGAAAAATAATCAATGTGAATAGAGGTTTTGGTTACCATTTTTACCCTGGTAGAGTAGGTGTCTGGCCAGAAATTACAGTAATCGAATTAAAATCAATTTAAGATATGATCTAAAAGCAACCAAATTATTTGGTTGCTTTTTTTTTGATGTACATCAATGAAAGACTGCTAAAATTTATGGATTATTGTAATAGAAAAAATTTATAAACATGAATGAAGAATTAATTCCTTTACAAGTTGTAAAGAATGAAAAAACAGTAAGGTTTGAACTAAATGTTGATGGTTTTATTGCGTTTATTGATTACAAGCAAGATGACAATGTAATCAAATTAATACATACAGAAGTTCCTGATGAATTGGGCGGTAGAGGAGTAGCTGCAGCTTTGGTTGAAAAAACATTGGTTTATTTGGAAGAGCATGGTAACGTCTTATTTCCGTATTGTCCTTATGTTTTTGCTTACATCAAAAAACATCCTGTTTGGAAAAGAATTGTTGATCCAAATTTTTCGAAATACGATGAGTTGTAGAAAATAGCAATCATTATATTTTTTTTATAGCTTTTGAGGTTTAATTATTTTAAATAATTGAACTTCAAATTTCTATATTTTTTTATCGTATAATATATAAAAAATAAAAACAATTAAGTACTTATAATCATTTAAACTTCCCAAATTGAATTGATTATAAAATGAATGTATTTTTGATTTATCTTAAATAGAGTAGCTGTTATAGATTTATAAGTGTTAATTTCGCGAAAAAATAAATATGAAAACTATTTATCAATTATTTCTATTCATAAATATTTTGATAAGTCAAACTTGTTATTCCCAATTAGATAATATACACTATTTACAACCGCTTGTATTTGGAGATTACGCTTCTTCAGTAACGCAAGAATTTATTTACTTATCTACACCATCTAAAGAACCTATTACTGTTGAAGTAACATATCCGGATGAAATTTCATCACCTCGATTATTAGTGGTTAATTTATCATTAGCAACTAAATCTTATGTTAGTGATGGTTTAATAACGTTGAGTAATGAACAACCAGTAAGGATAAGTTTTGTTAATACAAGTAATTCTATATTAAAACCTGGATTATCTGCTGTTTCTTTACCAACAAATAGAGCTGGTACAATTATAAAATCAAATGAGGGAGGGCTGGTTTTTAAATCAAAGGAATCTTTTTATGTTAATTATAGAGCAAGACATACAGGACATGCTGGAACAGTTTTAACAAAAGGAAAAGTTGCTTTAGGAAAAACATTCTTATGGGGTGGGACACCAAATGAGTTTTCTAATACTACTAGTAACATTGGTACAATGCTTTCTTTTACAGCAACAGAAGATAACACAGAAGTTGTTGTAGACAATTATGAAGAAGGATTAGAATTTTTGAATGGTAATGGTTTGGCTCCAATAATACACCCAACTATTTCTGTCAATTTGAACAAGGGTGAATCATACATATTGTATGCAAAAATGAAGAAAGGAGCTATAACAGTACAAAATAACGGATGGTTAGGTGCAAGGATTCAGTCAAGTAAACAGATATCTGTTACTGTTGGAGGTTTGCTTCAACAAGGCGGTAAAGCAGACAATAGAGATATCGGATTAGATCAAATAATACCAATACAATATGTAGGAACTGAGTATATAATAATGCAGGGTAATGGTTCTATAAATAATGAAAGAGTCATTGTTATAGCAACAGAAGAAGATACTAAAATTACAGTTAATGAATCAACTATCGAAAATAAATTAACAAAAATTGGGGATTATTTAATTGTACCTGGTTCTAATTTTATGAATAAAAACATGTATATATCTAGTGATAAACCAGTGTATGTTTTTCATAAAGTTTTTGGAAGTAGTGGTTTTCAAACAAATAATTTCATGCTTATACCTCCAACTTCATGCAATGGACAAAATTCTGTTGATTTAATACCAGATGCTAAAACGATTGGTGATACAAGTTATCCAAATACAATCTTATCAGTTCTTGCAAGAAAAGGAGATAGTTTTAAACCTATAATTGAATTAAATAATGAAAAACTATCTGAATCAGAAGGGCCAACTAATGTACCTGGAAATTCTGATTGGGTTTCATATCGATATGCAATAGGAAGCAAGGGATTAGGAAATATAAAAATTTCAGCATTAGGAACAATTCAAGCTCAAATTTTAGGTGCAAGTGGTGATGCAGGATTTGGAGGGTATTATTCTGGTTTTGGAATTGTTCCAGAATTAAAAGTAATCATTAAAAATAAACGTAATGATTTAGCATGCACAGGAGATACAGGAATATCAGTATTACAATCAGAATTAAATCAATTTTCAGGTACTTATCAATGGTATAAAAATGGAAAATTAATTCCAGGAGCTACAACTATTACTTACGATATACCTTATAAAGATACAGAATCAGCGGATTATTTTATGACAGTAACATTAAATGATGGTTGTATTTATTTTAGTGAAATAATAACTACTTATGCCTGTCCATGCTTTAAACCATTTAATCCTGAAGCTACAGACACAAATTCAGTTGTTGGCATTTCAACCACAGAAACTAGGACAACCCCATTATGGCCAAATGACATTCCAAATGCATTTTTGGTATTAGAATCAAAAAATAAGGGACTTGTTATCTCGAGAAATAAGAATCCAGAAAAAAATATTTTGTTACCAGTAAGAGGAATGATTGTATATGATTCTGATGATAAATGCATAAAGTTATACAATGGAACAAAATGGTCTTGTATAAAACAAAAATGTTATGATTATGAATAGTAGAAATAGGTTAATACTAATTAGTTTTATTTTAAAAATTCAGATATTATTTGGTCAAATTTCTATTGGTAAGGCGAATGTAGATGGAAGTGGATTGATAGATTTTCAATCAGAAACAACAAAAGGAATAGTATTATCTCATGTAGAGGATGTGAATAAAATGCATGATATTTCGGAAGGAACATTTGTGTACGATGAGTTTTCTGCAAAGGTGATGTTTTTTGATGGTGAAACTTGGATTGATATGAATGGAGTAGAGGGATTGAATCCATCAAAATTAGAAACTATAGAATCTTCATCGAAAACTGGAATGATTATAGGAAATGATACTACTGATGCAATAGGTATATTAGTTTTAGAGTCTGATGACAGAGCTTTAATTTTGCCAAAAATAGAGAATCCAGCAAAAAATGTAAAATCACCATATGCAGGAATGATTTGTTATGATACCTTAAGTGATAATTTATATATGTTTAATGGAAAATATTGGACATTCTGGGGAATTGAAGAAGATGATACTATATAAAAAGTATTTTTATATATCATAACGAATAAGATTATAAAAACAAATGCGACCCGAAAAAGGTCGCATTTGTTTTTATACATTGAAAAGCAATTTTTTTAAGCTTTTTGATGATCATCTTCATCATGTGTGTAAGTCTGTTCGATCGCAACATGTCCTTCCCATTTGTCTACAGCAACCGTAGATAAAGCGTTTCCAAGTACATTTGTCATCGAACGAGCCATGTCACAGAAGTGGTCTATTGGTAAAATCAAAGCAATTCCTTCTGGTGGAATACCAAACATCGAACAAGTTGCAACAACTACAATCAATGAAGCTCTTGGCACTCCTGCAACACCTTTTGACGTTAACATTAAAACCAATAACATCAAGATTTGTTTTTCGATTGGCATATGGATGCCATAAACTTGTGCAATAAATAAGGATGCGAAGGTCATGTACATCATGGATCCATCTAAATTGAAGGAATATCCGAGTGGTAAAGTGAATGAAATAATCTTCTTTTGGGCACCAAATTTTTCTAATTCTTCTACTAATTTAGGGAAAACAGCTTCGGATGAAGTTGTTGAGAAAGCGATTAATAATGGTGCTTTGATGTGTCTTAATAAGTCGAATAAACGTTTTCCTAAAATAAAGTATCCAACGATACATAATACTAACCACAATAAGGCGATTCCTATTACAAAAGCGATTAAGTATTTAACATATAATGCGAAAATTCCGAATCCGTAAGTTGCAATAGCAGCAGCAATAGTTCCTAAAACACCCAATGGTGCAGTCCACATTACGTAACCAACCATGATTAGAACGATATGCGAAATTTTATCTAAAGCTTTTGTGATCATTTCTCCTTCTTTTCCGTAAGCAGCCATGGCTACTCCAAAGAAAATAGAGAAAACTACAATTTGTAAAATTTCATTTGTTGCAAACGCTTCAAAAACAGATTTTGGAATCATGTGTGTAATGAAATGTTCTAATGTTAATGAAGCTTGTCCTTTTAATAAATCTTGAGCAGAACTCGCATCCATTTCTATGTTTATGCCTTCTCCAGGCTTCATTATATTTACAACAACAGCACCGATTACCAAAGAAGTAAGTGAAGCTGTAATAAACCATCCCATGGCACGCCCTCCAACGCGTCCAACCATTTTCATATCACCCATTTTAGCAATACCTACAACTAAAGTTGAAAAAACTAATGGCGCGATAATCATCTGAATAAGTCGAATAAAAATAGTACCAAGTAATTTGATATTTGTCGAAAATGTTTTAATAAATTCTGGAGAGGTGTAGTAATGTACATAACCACCAACAGCCACACCAATTAACAAGGCAACGATGATAGCTATAAAAAGTTTGTTATTTTTCATTATGCGATTTTAAACTTTTCCAAAACTACTATTTTTTAGCAAAATATTAAGAATTTAAATGGAATTATACGTTAATTAAATATAAAACCCTTTGTTAGAATACGATACAAAGGGTTTTATTATAGTGTATTGAAGACTATTCTGGTTGTTTGAATGGAATTTCTTGATTTAGAATTTCTTCAATTAAGCTTGCCATTGGTTCACTAGAGTGATCTACAATAGAATAATTGATCGTTGTATTCTTATCAACAGAAAGTTTTATTAATTCTTTATTCGGAAATTTGATAGGATAAATACACAACTCAATTTCTTTATTTATATTTTCTTTGTTGGAATAATACAAATGCGCGTAAAATATTAATTGCAATTGTTTCGCTTTATCTTCTTTTTGATAAACAACTTCGATTTCTTCTGTTTTAACCGAAATATCTTTCGCATAACCTGTTTTGTAATCAATAATTCGCAATTGATTGTTAACAGAATCAATACGATCAATAACACCTTTAAGTTTTACTACTTTTCCATTGGTCAAGGTAAAATCTACTTCGTGTTTTGATTCCAATGATTGAATGATAAATTCATTTTCTTTTGCCGTTTTCACATCTTTTGACAAAACACCGTCAACAATTCGTTCTGCAATTTTATAAATCAAATAGTTTGGACCTTTGTCTAAATGTCCATCTTTATATTCCTTCTGAAAATGAACTTGTAAAGTCTTATCTTTTTCTTTTTCAATTAATTTGAAATCGTTTTCGTGTAAAATTCGGTTCAAATAAGGTTGATATAAATCTTCTAAAGCACCATGTACAATATTCCCTAAAGTTCTTGCACTTACGGTTTCTTCGGCCTCTTCAACTTCTTTTACGTTGAAGATTCGTTGTTCATAAAAATCCAATGGATTACGCAAATAGGAAGAAAGAGAAGAAGGAGAGATTCCGTATTCTGCCCAATTCCAAAGTTTTTTCATCGTTTCATCTGTTTTAGGAACAATAATTTCTTTCAATGGTTTTGTAACAAAACTTGGTGCAGCAAAAATTTCTTTCATCTTGTGATGACTTTCAAATTTTATTTGCGCTAAAAAGCGAGATTTTTCGCCAGAACCCATTCCGTCTGCTTCTGTATCATAAACAAAGTAAGCATTTTTCGCACGTTGAATCAATCGGTAAAAGTGATACGCATAAATCGAATCGTTTTCGGTAAATGTATTCAATTTCATTTGTTTGCGAATGTCATACGGAATAAATGTATTGTTTTGTCGTCCCAAAGGCAAAATTTCATCATTTATAGAAGTCATGATAATGTTGTCAAAATTTAACAAACGTGTTTCCAAAAGTCCCATTAATTGTAAACCTTTCAATGGTTCGCCAATAAACGAAATAGATTCGGAAGAAACGATTTTGTTGTACAACAAAAATAATGTTCTATAATCTTTTATATCATTTACTTGTAGTAAGTTTTCGTGTAATTGATTGAATACTTTTTTGAAAAAGAACAAGTATTCTTTCGTTAATAAATCATTCATCGAAGGATGATGCAATAATTCATCTGTCCAATTTTTTAAATGATGAATAAATGCTGTAATAGATGTTGGAATATGAAAAATGGATTTGAAAATAGAATTTTCTAACGCATTTTGAATTGATTTCTCTGAATTGAATATTCGATTTTGAGTACGAATTTCATCAATTAGTTGTCGACTTTTATCCGAACTAAAATGAGATAAGGTTTTGTTTTCGAGAATTTGTAAAACATTCTTGAAATAAAACATCGATCCTTTTCCTAATTTTTCGCGATTCATCTGCAATTCGAAAATCGATTTGAAAAATTGTGCTAATGGAACCGAACGTAATGGAATACCCATCGAGATATTAAGATGCGTAATATTTTCGGGTAATGAATTTAGAATTGCAGGTAAAATAGATTCATCAGCCAAAATTAAAGCTGTATTTTTAATCTCATCGTCGTTCAGGTTTCGGATTAAATCTGCGATGTATTTTGCTTGTCCAACTTGTTTTGCAACACCAATTGTGTGTAAATTTTTTGGCTTCGAAAATTCATCAACAACCCAATTAATTGGTTTTATTTTTTCTTTGTATTTTCTTAAAAATGAACCCGCCTCCTGATTGGGGTTTTCATAGTAATATTTATCTGCATCAAAATATAAAGTGGCTAAATTTTCTTTTTCTAATTTAAAAATAAGCGCTTGTTCTGCTTTCGTTAATGCATTGAAACCAGCAAATACATAATGAGAAGTTTTGTTCTCAACAATTTCGTTGACTTTTTCGCTCGCAATTCTAAAAACCATTCCAGCATAACCTTCCTTCGAATCAAGTAAATCTTGTTGCAATTGAACGTATAACTTTGAAACGATTCCCCAAAAAGTTAAATGATTTTGAATGATTTCATTTTTACCAATATCAATTTTTCCTTCACCCCATTGATTGATTCGTTCAACCGAAACCAAATAATCTAACACTTTATTCGCAGGTTGCAAGGAAGCGTCAATATCATCAAAGTCTTTTAAAACAGTTGGTCCCCATTTGATAAAATCTTCGAAAGAATCTGGTTTGTCAACGATTTTCTTATAAGCTTGATAGGCTTTGAACCAAAGATTGATACCAGAAATAATTTCTAAACCAGAAAGTTCGCTCATCAATTCCTCGATACTTTTCATTTGAGGGAGAATGATATTTTGCGATTGACGTTGAAATTCTTCTCTAAAAAAAAGCATAGGACGCTTTCCTGGTAAGACCAAAGTCGTATTGATAAAATTTGTTTGATTATGCAATAAATCTTTTACAACATTTTCTATGAATTGAGCCATTTTGAAATTTTCTTTGTTGAATTGTTGTAAAAGTAAGGATTTTGAAAGACAAAAGGTGGCGTTTAGTTGTCTATTTATTACTTTTTTAAGTTGACTTCTACATGTTCTGAACGTTGGAAAACTCCATTTTTGTAGTAATCTTTAGAAATTAGATTTCCTTTTTTGTCATATTTTAAAAATACACCATTTCCATTATTTATAGGTCCGCAATATACTATTTCACCTTTGCTTGTATAACAATCTTTGGCAGTTACGAGTAAATTGTTTTGAAATACTAAAGTAGCAAATGGCTTTCCGTTTTTATAAAAATATTGGAATGCTCCTTCTGCTAAATCATTAATGAATAATCCTCTACTTTCGATAACGGAATTTGGAAAATAAGTAATTTCCATGCCTTCTTTTTTATCATTTACATAGCTTGTTTCTCTAAAAAGTAAACCGTTTGGAAAATATTCGTAAGTTATACCTTCTCTTTTATCATATTCATTTAGTCCAATGATAGTTTTTATTTTACCGTTTTCGTATCTTTTGACTTCTTCAAAAAGCTGTTTGTTTTGAAATTGACTAAACACAAATGTTTCTGAACAGATCAATAATAAAAAAAGAAAATATTTTGACATTTTATAAAATTCTAAGTTCAACAAATAAGTGCAACTCAAATTAAATCATTGGGGGCTAGCCCCCAATGATTAGCCAAGTGTTAAATTTGATTTGTGAAAAAAACATATAAACAACTCGACCAGGAACAAAGATACCAAATTGGAATACTTTTGACAGCAGGAAAAAGCAAAAAAGATATTG
>NZ_JACALO010000036.1:0-34570 GCF_030328185.1 Empedobacter sp. 225-1
AATTTAGCACTTGGCTAATCATTGGGGGCTAGCCCCCAATGATTTAATTTGAGTTGCACTTATTTGTTGAACTTAGATTAATCGAATTGTAGAAAATAAATAAAAAATTATTACAACGCCTAAAAGTAAATATAAAACCCAAATATAAAATGGGTAAATGTCTAAACTTCTATCAGTATATACTTCTAAGCTAATTTCGTTTGTTAAAATGTTCCCATCTATTCTTGGAATAGAAATAGTATTATTATCACTATTTTTTGGGATGATATTAAAATATTCATAATTTCCTTCGGCTTCACCTTTATTAAAACCTCTTTTGAAATCATTTAATCCATTGTTAAAAAAGAAATCAATAAAAGGAAGAGTAATTAGTAATACTCCAATTAATTTTAAATAAAATTTAGATTTAGTTTCCATATTTAGTAATTATTTATTTTTCAAATTAAATATAAATATTTTGAATTGCAAAACATTTTTATTGTAAAACAATAAAAATGTATCGACAAACAATTTTAAATTCGTTTTTGTAAACGACATAATTTTTATTGATTTGTAACGTTTTTGAACATTTATCCTCTATTTTGAATAATCCTTTAGGTAGAATGTTGTAGTACCTTTACACTCGAAATGAAAGCGATTAGTTACATAGCAGCTGTACTTCTTTTATTTGTTCTGTTAGTTAATGTCAACAAAACAAATCAAAATCATGCACCTAAAAATGTCGAAAATCTAACTTCAAAATTTCACGATTCAGAGAAAGTGATATTCAACACAATGATAGAAGAGTCTAAAACGAATGATTTTTCTTTTGATGAATTTATCAACGCAGATGTTAAATTTAATTTTAATCAGCAGATTTGTGTTCGTGTTTTTTCTGATTTATTTTCTACTTCAACTAATAAAATTTGCCTTTTGAGGCATTATATCTACGGTTTACCATTTATCTGATAAACACGAAGTTTCCTTATATATAACTATTTTCTAAGCATTCATTTTGTTTAGAAAGAGGTAATCTATTCACAAAAATTAAAAATTATGCACGAATTAAGTATTGTCAAAGACATATTTGATACGTTGAACGAGCACTATGATTCGAAGATAGAAGATATAGAAAAAGTTCAAATTACAGCTGGACTTTTATCAAATGTTCAACCTGTTTTAATTCAAAATGCATTTGATGCATTTATAGCTGATAACCAAAATTATAATGAAATCGAGCTAGAGGTTTTGGTCAATGAAATTGTAGCGTATTGCGAAAAATGTCACAAAAATTTCAAAGTCAACTATCACAAATTTGTTTGCGAAGATTGTTCAACACCATCCAGCACAATTGTCAAAGGAAATGAGCTTTTTATCTCGCAAGTCATCTTTAAAAATAAATAATCATTAAACATATTTCAATTATGTCAACAAATACACAAAATCCAAAAAGTCTTGGGAATAGAGTAGGATCTGTTCAATGCGACAACACAACTTTACATTTATTAAAAGCCAACGATTATGTTGCAAATGCAATTCGCGAACGTCTGAAAGATGTTTGTATCATCAATGTTTGTTCGTCTCCAGGATCAGGAAAAACAACGTTGTTACAAGAAATTGGAAAACGTTTGAGTAAAGAATTGAATATTTCTGTTTTAGTTGGTGATCCAGAAACGGAGCGTGATGCAGTTCGTATGCGCGAAGTAGGAATCAATGCTTTACAAATTGTAACAGGCGGAATGTGTCATATCGAAGCGCAAATGATTTTACAAGCTTTGGATCATATTAATTTGGATGGAACAGATTTATTATTTATCGAAAATGTAGGAAATCTTCTTTGTCCATCTGCTTTTGATCTAGGTGAAGATTATCGTGTTACACTTATCGCTACAACTGAAGGTGATGACAAACCAAAGAAATATCCACGTATGTTCTTAACAAGTGAATTGATGTTGGTTTCTAAATCAGATTTATTACCATATGTTCCTTTTTCTATCGAGGCGGTTACAAAGGATGCAAGAGAGGTTAATCCAAACTTAGAAGTGCAAACAATCAGTACGTTGAATGGAGAAGGAATTGACGAATGGTGTCAATGGTTGAAAGAGAAAGTTCAGTTGAAAAAAGAAGCTGCACAACAAAAATAATAGATCGAAACAATGGAAAATCAGTTGGTAATTATAGATGAAATTCAGTCAAAAACTGAACAAGTAGAAAATATTTTGGATCAATTAACGATTGAATGGTTTGAGATTCGAAAACAAAAAATTACGCGAAAAACAACTGCTGGTTTAACATTAGAAATTCGATTACAAACTAAAAATGAGTGGCAGAACGGCGATCGATTATTTCATGAAAACAAATTAGTAGCTTTAGTTTACATAAAACCTTGTTTGTGTATTCAGTTTTCTGCAAAGTCGAAGTCCGATGCCGCTGATTTTTGTTACTTCGTTGGCAATCGTCACCTTCCTATTTATTGGAAAAACGACGACGATAATCAACTTTTGCTTCCTTATGATGGTCGTATGTACGAGCAACTTTTGACTCGCTATCAAGATAAAATACAACTTGTCGAAGCACAATTAATTAGTGAATTTTTATTAAAAAATTTGGTAAAAAATTAAACCATGAATTGTAAAATACTTCATCGTATAACCCTTATTTTATCATTCTTTATTTTCTTTCAAAGTTGTCATTCTTCTTCTTCAAAAAAGAGCGAACAACAAGGTGAAATAAAAGCGGAAGATAGTCGTGGAAAAATGGTTTCGTTACCACAAGAAGCAAAACGAGTGATTGTACTTTTTGAACCTTCTTTGGACGAAATTTACATGTTGCATGCCGAAGATAAAGTGGTTGGAATTCCGCAACAAGTTTTTCAGAATGAAGATAAATTTGAGTTCTATGCAAAATTAGATGAGCGAATTAAAAATAAAACAATTGCGACGCCAACTTTTGGAGGTGGATCAAGTAATATCGAAACAATTGTTGGTTTGCAACCTGATTTAGCGATTGTTTATGAACAAAATATCGAAACAATTCAGCAATTAGAAGAATTAAATATTCCAGTTTTTACCGTTTCAAGTTTAAGTCAAGATAAGATTTACAAAGAATTGCTTGGAATGGGAACTTTATTAGGAAAAAAACAACGTGCAGAGGAAGTGGTTTCTTATGTAAAAACAGAGGCTAAAAAGTTGAAAGCTCCTGTAAATGAAAAACCTAAAAAAGTCTATTATGCGTGGTCTAAAGGACGTATTTTTTCGACATCTGGAAAAGGAACTTTGTTAGATTTAGCAATCAAATTATCGGGTGCAGAAAATGCTTGTCCATTAGAAATGGAATCGCCAAATGTTGGTGCAGAATCGATCTATAAATGGAATCCAGATTTGATTGTTCTTTGGAATTCGAGCCTTGATGAGGTGTATCAACTAAAAGAATTAGCAGCTTTGCCAGCGGTAAAATCAAAACAAGTTTTCGCGATGAATCCTGCTTTTTATTACGATCCGCATACAGTTAAGTTTTTATTATTTGCCAAACAACTTCGCAATTGGTGTTATCCTTCGGCTTATTCGACGGAACAATTAGATAAAGAGGTACAAAATGATATCATGCAATTGTACCAAAAACCAGATTTATACAAGAAAAATGCAATCTAAATTGAAATCTTACGGTCTACTTTTGATTTTACCACTTACGGTTGTCATTCTTTCTATGACAATGGGCGCAACGAATTTTGTAGGTATTTCGGAGTTGATTCGTTACAGTTCATCTGCAATGAGCAAGTTAATTTCGGGAACAACTAATTTACCTCAATCAAGTATAGAAACTATTTTATGGCAAGTTCGTTTACCTCGTATTGTATTAACGTTTATTGTTGGTGCAGCTTTGGCATCATCTGGTAATGTTTTACAGGCAATTTTCAGAAACCCAATTGTAGATCCATTTACATTAGGTATATCATCTGGTTCTGCTGTTGGCGCAGCTTTAGCAATGGTTGTTCCTGTATTATCTATCAATATTTCAGCATTTGTATTTGGAATTTGTGCTGTTTTATTAACGTATTTAATTTCAAAAACAAACGTCAAAAGTTCATTAATCAATATGGTTTTATCAGGAATGATAATTTCTGGAGTTTTTACAGCTGTTTTGACACTTTTACAATACATCAGCGATCCATACAAATTGCAAATGATTGTGCAATGGACGATGGGAAATTTACATACAGCTTCTTGGGAAAAAGTAGAAATTGCTTTTTATCCGATTTTAATTGGTTTAACCATTATTATTTTATTCCGTTGGAAACTCAATTTATTGTCTTTGGGAGATGAAGAAGCACTTGCAGTTGGTGTAAAACCAGGACTTCTCAAAGTAATTTTGATTGGAGTTGCAACCTTAATTACAGCCGCTTGTGTTGCTGCAGTTGGTGTGATTAGCTTATTTGGATTAATTGTTCCACATATTAGTCGAATGTTTTTTGGACCAAATAACGAAAAAACGGTTTGGGCAAATATTAGTATTGGCGGAACTCTTCTTTTAGTAATCGATGATTTTTCGAGAACGGTAATGCCTTTTGAGATTCCGGTTGGTGTTTTTACAATGTTGATTGGTGCACCAATTTTTATTTATCTGATGAGAAAAAACGCAGCAAATTGGAACTAATGAAAGCAATAGTTAACATACAAAATTTATCGTTTACGTATGGAAAAGATAAAATTCTAAATGATGTAAATGTCAATTTTTCTGAAGCAAAATTATCTGTTGTGATGGGAAAAAACGGAAGTGGAAAATCAACTTTGTTTAACATCATTGCAGGTTTGGAGAAGAAATACGACGGAAATGTTTTCATTGGAAATGAAGAACGTAGAAAGATAAAAATTGGATCATCTTCGCTTCGTGTTGGTTTTATGACGCAGTTTCATCAAACGACTTTTCCATTCAAAGTTTTTGATGTTGTGATGACTGGTCGCGCTTCTTTTTCGAGATTTTCTCCTAAAAATGAAGATTATCAAATTGTCGAAGAAATGTTGACGAAGTTTAATTTATGGCATTTAAAAGACAAAGCCTATACTTCACTTTCTGGTGGAGAAAGACAATTGGTGTTGTTGTGTCGTGTTTTGGTTCAAAATCCAGATGTTTTGATGTTAGACGAACCAACGAATCACTTGGATTTACATTACCAAGTTTTGGTTTTAGAAACCTTACAAGAACTTGTCAAGCAAGGAAAAACAGTGCTTTGTGTGATGCATGATCCTAATTTGGCATTTATGTATGGTGATCAATTTTATATGATGAAAAATCATCAATTGGTTGATTTAGAAAATTATAATCAAGAAGAAATTAAAAATATTCTGCAAGAAACGTATCAATTGCCTTTATTGAATTTAACTCATCAAGGAAAACAATTGTTTGTACCACAATTAAAATAAAAATTGAATGAAAAATATAAAAATTACACCTGTTGAAACTCATCAGGTCGAAGAAATATTGCCTTATGTGATCGAGTTTAGACGCGATTTATTTCCAACATTAGATCCGACAATTGTTCCAAAAGACTTGTTGAATTTTATGTCAAATTACATCGAAAGTCAAGCTGGAATTTTTCTTCAGGCACGTGATGAAAACAATAAAATTATTGGCGTTATCGGTATGATGCCTTTCGATTATCGTTTTCCTCATCTTTCTGTGGGTAAAGAAAAAACGGTTGAGGTTGCTCGTTTGTTTGTCGAACCAGCTTATCGTCGATTTGGTTTGGGAACGCAATTGTTTCAGGAATTGGAAAAACAAGCGCATCAAAAAAATATTCATCGTTTGTATTTGCACACGCACCCAAGTTTGCCAGGAGCGTATGAATTCTGGTTAAAACAAGGTTTTGATTTGATGATGTTTTGTGAAGAATCAAGCTTTCCGACTTATCATATGCAAAAAGAGATTAGTACAATCGAATTAAAAAATAATATTTCTCAAAATGAAAACATCTTTCATGTATAAAATTATCACCTTTAGTTTTTTCATTTTTCTTGGTATAACAGCAACTGCGCAAGAAACAAAAATGATTTTTGGTAAAATTCTTAATCAAGAAGATCAACCAATTTCGAATGCAATTATTTCAATAGAAAATGATACGTACAACGTAGAAACTGCTGAAAATGGAGAGTTTAAATTCGAAAAAGAAGTTCAACTTCCATTGACAATTTCGATTTTGGCTGATGGTTTGAATTCAACAAATTTTGTAATTACAAAACAAAATTGGAATGAGCAAACTGGTCTTAAAATCTATTTATCAAAGGAATCGACGCAATTAGGAGAAGTTTTAATTAGCTCAGATAAAAAGAATTCATATTATCAACATACGATCACTTTTGATGGAAAATTGAATGGAAATCTGAAAGATTTACCACAAACAATTAGTATTGTGAATCGCCAATTGATGGACGATAAACAAGCGTTCAAAGTTTCGGATATGGTGCATGATTTATCGGGTGTTAATCAAGCTTCATCTTACGACGATTATACGTTGAGAGGTTTTAGCAGTGGATATGGAAATAGTTTGCGTTTGGTGAATGGTTTGCGTTCTGGTTTTGGATATGGAACAAGTTATTTCAATTCGCCTTTGACGATTAATTTAGAAAGAATCGAGGTTTTGAAAGGTTCGGGAGGAACTTTATTTGGAGATATTGCACCAGGAGGAACAATTAATTTAGTGACTAAAAAACCATTGGAAGATTTTAAAGGAGCTGTCAGTTTTTCATCAGGAAGTTTTGAAACCTTGCGTACAACCTTGGATATTGGTGGACCATTGAGTAATAATTTATTCTATCGATTGAATGCAGGTTATCAAACAAGTAAAACATTCAGAAAAAATAACAATCAAAAAATAGTTTCAGTAGCACCATCTTTTACGTTCAAACCAAGAAAAGGAACACAAATCGATGTGGATTTAACGTACGATAATTTTGATGGCTATTTGGATCGTGGAATGGGTGTGAAACAAACAGATTTATATGCAATCAATCGTTCTTTTACATTGTCGCAACCATCGGATTTTTTTAAAACAGAAACATTTTCGTTTCGTACAAAATTGACACAAAATATTTTAGATAATTTATCATTAACGCTTAATTATTCAAAATCAATTTATAAAGAAAAATTAAACGAGCACAGAACGTTGAATAGCTTTGCAGATGCGCCTTACAACACAATTGTAAACATGCGTTTTTTGTCTCGAGAAGCGACTGATTATACAGATAATGCTGTTGCTTTTTTGAATTATAAATTGCAAAAAGGACAAGTAAAACAAAATATAATTTTTGGTGTTGATTATGCGCAATATAAGCCAGATGCGGACAATCAGCAGAAAGAGGCGAGAAGCAAAGAGGTAAATGGAGAAATTGTTCCGTTGACATTTGATTTGAATCATCCAATTTACGAATCGAAAGATTTATCTTCTTACAAATGGTTAAAACAAGCGTCTTTTCCATTTTTGAGTTCTTACAAAACAACAGGCGTTTATGTACAAGATCAGGTAAAGTTTAATCGATTAGAAATGTTATTTGGTTTGCGTTACGAGCATTATACATCAGAAAGCGCAGATCCAAAAACGCCTTATTCAGCAACTCAAGATACATGGTTGCCTCGTGTGGGTTTGACATATAAAGTAACGCCAACAATAAATTATTTCGCTAATTATTCGCAAGGTTATGTGCCAATTGCGGCTGATTATGTAGCGAATTACAAAAATTATGGTGCTGATAAGCCATTTAAATCAGAAAGAAGTTTCCAAGTAGAAACAGGATTGAAAACAGAATTTTTCAAGAAAAAATTACAAATAGATTTAGCACTTTATCAAATTCAACGCAATGATATGATGATGCCAACAGGACAATTGAGCGATGCTGGTTTCCCTGTTTATCGTCAATCGGGTAAAGTTTCTTCGAAAGGTTTGGAATTGGATTTACGAGGACAATTGCACCGTAATTTACAAATGAGTTTCAATTATACTTATACAGATACAGAGGTTAAAGCTTCTTCTGTTGCTTCGGAAGTTGGAATGCCTTTGGCGAACGCACCGAAAAATATGGCGAATGTATGGCTGAAATATTCGGTTTTACATGATACGTTCAAAGGTTTAGGATTTGGTCTTGGGGCTTCTTATGTAAGTGATCGACGTATGGAAAATTCTGTTGGGAAAGATGCACAAGGTAATGCTGAGTGGGGATTTTTGCCAGATTACACAGTGGTAAATGCTGCAATTTATTATGATTTGAACCCATTAAAAATTTCAGTTCAGTTCAATAATATTTTCGATAAATATTATTTCCAAGGAGGAATTGATTACACTCGAGTTTTCCCTGGATCTCCAAGTAATATGATGGCTACGTTAAGTTATTCATTCTAAAAAAAATAAAACAAACAAAACATAAAAATGATTTCAATTACACGCAAAATAAGCATTGTTACTGCCTTTTTATTCACGCTTACAACAAGTTTTGGACAACTAAGTCCTCCAGGTTTAGGGAAAGCTAAAACCGCTTATTGGGCTGCTTTTGGTGTGCAACATAAGTTAGATTCTATTGGAAATAAATATGCAGTTGCTTATGTTGGAATGGGACGAAAAAGTTCGCCAGATAATTATAATCCAGTTGATAAACCTGCAATTTTAGTCTTGAATTATGAGATTTATAATAAATTCAAACCAAATCAACAATATAGTTATGCGATAAGCTATCGTCGTCAAAATGAATTTGACTCCGAAGCGCCTTTTCACAAAGAAGGAATAGAGCAGGAGTTTAGAGTTTATGGGCGTTATGCGTATACTGCGAATTTAGGAAAGTTGAAATGGAAGAATACAATTAGACAAGAATTCAGAAAGTTTTTTGATGCTGATTTTAATGAAGTTGACGAAAATTTTCAGTTAAGAACACGTGTAAAATCGCAATTAACGTATCCAATTTCTGATAAGAATAAGCAATCTTTAGCGCTTAGTGCCGAAGGTTTGTTTGCGACGAGTTATATGAACGATGTGGAAAAACATTGGACAAAATATGCGTACAAAGAAACGCGTTTGGGACTTTATTATATGTTCCAAATTCCGAATTCTCCGTTGACGATGGATATTGGTTATGTTAACAACTTGATTAGGAATTATTCAGAAGCTAAATCGGGTGTGCATTATGTTGCAGTTGATTTGGTTTGGAAGCTTCCGTAGAAATTAAATAAGTGATTTCGGGTGGTAATGATTTATTTTAATAAATAATTAAAATATTGAAATTAAATATATTAATCATTTTAAAGTAAGATTAAATTTTATTCATCAAAGGTTTTAGAATAGTCAAAAAGAATAAAATTGTCACGTTTTTGAATATTTATCTGATTTTTTAAATAAGAAACGAACAAAGTAAAACGTCTAATTTTACATCATTAATGAAAAAGGTTTTCTCTATAGTATTTTTAATGTTATTTATTACGTTTGTAATAAGTATCTCGAAGTTTTCTCAAACGAGAAGTCTTGTCGAGTCGCATAGAGAACACACAGAACAAATAGATTGTGGAACAAAATTATCTACTCAATTTAATAATTTCAATCTATTATCAGTTGATGAAAATAAATCAGAATCAGAAATTTTTACATTCGATTGTGATTTGTTTGTTCGCTTTTTGGCTATTTATTTTCATCAAACCTTTTATCAAAAAATATCGGAAACAGTTGAAGTTAAGACTTTAAAAAGTTTACCGAAATACATCTTATTTCATTCGCTACAAATTGATTACAAATAATTAATTTTTATTAATCTACAATAGATTTCATTGTTTTTAACAAAGCAATGAAGGATTCTTATTGTCAAAATTCAACATATTCATACACAAATTGTTTACATCAATGTGTAGAATAAATATCTAATTTTTTAAAAAATAAAAAAATGCATTTAACACCACGCGAATTAGAAAAGCTAATGTTACATACTGCTGGAGAGCTTGCGTTGAAACGTAAAGCAAGAGGCGTAAAATTAAATTATCCAGAATCTATTGCGCTTATCAGCCACTTTATTTTGGAAGGTGCAAGAGATGGGAAACGAGTTGCAGAATTGATGCAAGAAGGTGCAAACATCTTAACAACTGACGATGTAATGCCAGGAGTTGCGGAAATGATACACGATGTACAAGTGGAGGCGACTTTTCCTGACGGAACAAAGTTGGTAACGGTTCATAATCCTATTCGTTAATTCTAAAAAAATAAAAGAAAATGATACCAGGAGAAATTTTTGTAAAAGAAGGAACAATTGTTTGTAACGAAGGTAGAGATACGGTAAAAATTAATGTGATTAATACAGGAGATCGACCAATACAAGTTGGTTCTCATTTCCACTTTTTCGAAGTAAATAAAGCGATGCTTTTTGATCGTGAAGCTGCTTTCGGAAAACGATTAAACATTATTTCAAGTACAGCTATTCGTTTTGAGCCAGGAGAAGAAAAAGAAGTTGAATTAGTAGAAATCGCTGGTGACAAAAAAATGTACGGATTCAGCAATTTGGTTCAAGGTTCTATAGAATCAGACGAGCAAAAACAACAAGCATTAGAGAATATGAAATCTCACAATTTTAAAAGTCTTTAAAATGAGTTTAGAAGTAGACAGAAAACAATACGCCAATATTTTAGGCCCTACAACGGGAGATAAAGTACGTTTAGGAGATACAAATCTTATCATCGAAATTGAAAAAGATTTTGGACATTATGGTGATGAATCAATTTTTGGAGGAGGAAAAACTGTACGTGATGGTATGGGACAAAACTCTACAAAATTGCGTGCAGAAGGTGTTTTAGACCTTTGTATTACTCGTGCAATTATTATTGATCACTGGGGAATTGTAAAAGCAGATATCGGTATCAAAGATGGTAAAATCGTTGGTATTGGTAAAGCTGGTAACCCAGATACAATGGACGGAATTACCGACGGAATGATTATCGGAGCTTCGACTGAAGTACACAATGGAGCTGGAATGATTGTGACAGCTGGTGGTATCGATACACACATTCACTACATTTCTCCACAACAAATTAATACTTCTTTATTCAGTGGTATTACAACAATGATTGGTGGAGGTACAGGACCTAATGATGGTTCTAATGCAACAACGGTTACACCAGGAAAATTCAATATTCAAAAAATGATGGAAGCGACTGAGTCTTTTCCAATGAACTTTGGATTCTTCGGAAAAGGAAATTGTGCAACTGTTGAGCCAATCGAAGAGCAAATAGAAGCTGGAGCTTTAGGAGTGAAAATTCACGAAGACTGGGGTGCAACACCATCTACAATTGATGCAGCATTGAAAGTTGCAGATAAATATGATGTACAAGTTGCGATCCATACGGATACGTTAAACGAAGGAGGTTTCTTAGAAGATACAATGGAAGCGATCAATGGTCGTGTTATTCATACATTCCATACAGAAGGAGCTGGTGGAGGTCACGCGCCAGATATCATCAAATCTGCGATGTATCCAAATGTATTACCAGCATCTACAAATCCAACTCGTCCTTATTCAGTTAACACAATTGATGAGCACTTGGATATGTTAATGGTTTGTCACCATTTGAGTAAAAATATTCCTGAAGATGTAGCATTTGCTGACTCTCGTATTCGTCCAGAAACAATTGCTGCCGAAGATATTTTACATGATATGGGTGTTTTCAGTATCATGAGTTCAGATTCTCAAGCAATGGGACGTCCAGGAGAGGTGATTTCAAGAACTTGGCAAACGGCAAGTAAAATGAAAGATCAACGTGGAGAAATTGCAGAAGATAAAGGTCATGACAATGATAACTTCCGTGCAAAACGTTACATCGCAAAATATACAATCAATCCTGCAATAGCACACGGAATCTCAGATTATATCGGATCTGTTGAGGTTGGTAAAATTGCCGATTTAGTAATCTGGAAACCTGCCATGTTTGGTGTTAAACCAGAAATGATCTTGAAAGGAGGATTTATCGCAGGTAGTAAAATGGGAGATCCAAACGGATCTATTCCAACTCCACAACCAGTTATTTACAGAAATATGTTTGGTTCTTTCGGTAAAGCAGTTCAGAAAACGAATATCACATTCGTTTCTCAGGCTTCTATTGATAACGGAACAATTGACAGTTATAATTTGAACAGAGTTTTCTTACCTGTTAAAAACTGTAGAAATATTGGTAAAAAAGATTTGATTCACAACGATAAAACACCAAATATTGAAGTGAATGCAGAAAATTATAAAGTATATGTTGACGGAGAATATATTACATGCGAACCATCGGAAGTTGTTCCTTTAGCTCAATTGTATTATTTATTCTAATCATTAAAAATAGGCTCAGACAACGTGCTGAGCCTTTTCAAATTTTTTAATGAAATAATAAAATTAGGTTTTTAAGTATAAATGATAAATTTTAATCAAATAGTTTTTTCAATTGCAGTAATTGGAATGTCATTGATTTCAGGGAAAATGAACGGGCAAATCTTAGGAGGAATGAGATTGAAAGACAATGATGAAGGTCCAAAAGGACAATTTTCACTATATGGTTCATTGGATTATTCTAAAGTTACGTCGCCATCTGGTCGTAGTAGTAACGTCTCAAGTGCTCCGATTGGTATAGGATATTTCTTTAATAATAATGATGCGATTGGGGTTAACTACGCATATACAGAAGATAATATCAATCATCAAGTTGTAAGCAAACAAAATGAAACAGGGATTTGGTATAGTCCGTCCTTGGCGCTTGGAAAATATTTTACGCTAATTGCGCATTTTGATGTGCATTATGTTTGGGGACAACAATTGTCTGAAACAACAGCATCTATGGAAAATTTTAATGGTTTTCGATTGAGAGGTTATCCTATGATTGGGATTGTTTTAGGCGGCGACTGGGGATTGAAATTTAGATTTGCAGATTTTTCGCTGTTAGAAACAAAATCAAAAGAAGGTTGGACAAAAACATCTGTTGCTGGAGTTAATGGCTCTGCATTTGGAATGGGCGTATCTAAAAATATCGATTTTAGAAGAAAAAATTAAGCAAGATGATTATTAATGAGAGAATAGGAAGTGTTGCAGAACAATCAATTTTACAATCAATTGATTATTTGGATTTAGATTGGTACGAAACAACCAAGAGAATTCAACGCAAAAGAACAAGAGGTGGAAAGGATGTCGCGATCAAATTTTTGAAAGATAAACAACGTTTGCACGATGGAGATATTCTTTTTATGGATGACGAAACGGCAATTGTTGTGAATGTTTTAGAAACCAAAACGATTGTGCTTTCTCCTCAATCTATTCTCGAAATGAGCGCACTTTGCCACGAAATAGGAAACAAACATTTACCACTTTACAATGAAAATGATTTGTTGCTTATGCCTTTCGAATTGACCATTTTTCGCTGGTTAGAATCATCTGGCTACAATCCAAAAGTTCAAGATTTAAAACTCCTACATCTATTGAATGCCAATGTAGATCATCATCGCGAGACCAAAGTAGGAGGTTCAATGTCTACAAAAAATCTGAAAATAAAATTATCGTAAAAAGATAAAGAATGAAACAAGAATTTTTAGCAAGTTTATTACATATTTCTGATCCTACTTTACCGATTGGTGCTTATACACATTCGAATGGATTAGAAACTTATATTCAGAATGGAATCGTCAATAATAAGCAAACGGCACAAGAGTTTGTAGAAAATATGATGAAATATAATCTGAAATATAATGATGGTGCTTTTGTAAAATTAGCTTACGAAGCAACTCAAAATTCGGATTTGAATGAAATTTTGAAATTAGATGAAGAATGTTCTGCTCTAAAAGCGCCAAAAGAAATCAGACAAGCAAGTCAGAAATTAGGCTTGCGTTTAATCAAAATTTTCAAGCGTCGTGTAGAATCAAAATTTGTTGAGGAATACGAGCGAAATATCAAACAAAACATCGCTTATTCTAATTACGCGATTGTTTTCGGAATTTATACAAGTTTATTACAAATTCCACTTTACGAAGCATTGTTTGCTTTTTACTACACTTCGGCTTCTGGAATTGTAACAAACGCAGTGAAATTAGTGCCTTTGGGACAATTGGATGGACAAGATTTGATGTTCGATTTGTACGAAACAATTTCTCAAACAGCCAAAGAAACAATAGAATTAGATAGAGAATATGTAGGTTTATGCAACACATCATTTGATATCAGATGTATGCAACACGAACGCTTATATTCTCGCTTATACATGTCATAAATTTTATAAACAATATTCAAAATGGAAAATAGAAAATATATCAAAGTTGGAGTTTGTGGACCTGTAGGTTCTGGAAAAACAGCTTTATTAGAAAAATTAAGTCGAAAAATGTTTAGTGATTACAATTTAGGAGTGATCACAAACGATATTTTTTGTTCAGAAGATGCCAAATTTCTGGCAAAAAATAGCCTTTTACCAGAAGATAGAATTATTGGAGTAGAGACTGGAGGTTGCCCTCATACAGCGATTCGTGAAGATGCAAGTATGAATTTGGAAGCAGTTGATGAATTAGCAGATCGTTTTCCTGATATTGAATTAATTTTAATTGAAAGTGGAGGAGATAATTTAGCTGCAACTTATAGCCCAGATTTAGCTGATGTGACGATTTTTATTATTGATGTGGCAGAAGGTGAAAAAATTCCAAGAAAAGGTGGACCTGGTATCCAACGTTCAGATTTATTAATCATCAACAAAATAGATTTAGCGCCACACGTAGGAGCAAGTTTAGAAGTAATGGAAAGCGATACAAAACGCATGAGAAATGGAGCACCTTTCGTTTTCACAAATCTAAAAACAGAAGAAGGTTTGGACAGCGTGATTGGTTGGATTAAAAAATATGCACTTTTAGAAGAAATCGAAGAACCAAATCTTTTGAGATAAGATGGAATGTAGATTAGATATTGTTGCAGGATACAAGGAAGGTAAATCGTTCGTCAAAAATTTGTACGTTGGTAAACCCTTCCGTGTTGTATCTGTTGGGCAACGAAAATTAGATAATAAATTGTATCAAATGACGATGACTTCTTCGCCTGGAATTTTGAATGGCGACGAATATATTCTGAATATTGATGTAGAAGATAATGCTGCGCTACAGTTACAATCGCAATCATACCAACGATTGTTTAACATGGATGATGAAGCAACGCAAAAGTTAACGATTAATATCCACAACAATGCGTCGTTTGCCTATGTGCCACATCCAGTTGTTCCGCATGAAAACTCTAATTTCAAAAGTAGAGCTGCTATTACAATTGGAAAGAATAGTCAAATTATAATTAGTGAGATTATTACCTGTGGACGCAAACATTCGGGAGAAGTTTTTAAGTTAAAACGTTTTCAGAATTTGACTGAAATTTATCATCAAAACAAATTAGTAGTCAAAGATAATGTCTTAATTCAGCCCGATTTAATTCCGATTAGTAGTATTGGTATTTTAGAGAATTATACACATCAAGGAAGTTTTATTTTCTTTAGTACAAAATCAGAAACGGATAAAGTTGCGTTGGTAGAAACATTATTAGAAATTGCAAAAAAACATACGAATGTAGAAATTGGGATTTCTGTTTTGGACGGAAATGGTTTCGTCATAAGAGCTCTAAGTCAAGGAGGAGAAGCAATGTATAATTATTTCTTGGTTGCCCAAGATTTACTTTGGGAATTATAGAAACAAATAAAAAATCATGGACAAAATTTTAACGAAAGTTCCATTTATAGATCAAGTTCTAAAAGGTTTAGGACAAATCATGTTGCAAGAAAACAGTAGTACAGGTTTATTGTTTTTGATTGGTATTTTCTTAGGAAGTATAGAAGGAGGAATTGGCGCAATTGTTTCGACAGCAGTTGGGACAATTACAGCAATCTTACTAAAATATAACAAAGAAGAAATCAACGCAGGTTTATATGGATTTAGTGCTGCTTTAGTTGGTGTGGCATTAACAATTATGTTCGACTCTACTTTTCTTATCTGGATTTTGTTGGTGGTTGCTTCTGCTTTAGCAGCGATTATTCAACATTTTTTTATCAAAAGAAATATTCCAGTTTTTACTTTACCATTTATTCTATTAACATGGTGTTTAATCTTCGGAATTCACCATTTTACAACAATAGGACCTGCAACTGCAGGAAATACTCAAACTTTATTAGAAACAAACGATTTGTTTACATCAACAAATGGTTTCGGAGAAGTAATCTTTCAAGGTGGTCCAATGTCTGGTATCATCTTTTTTATTGCCGTTTTTATAGGTTCGCCCGCAGCAGCTTTGTACGGTTTGGCAGCTTCTATTTTTAGTGCAGAAATTTCAAATTTATTTGGAGAACCAGTAGAGCAAATTCATATGGGATTATTTGGTTTTAATGCTGTTTTAACGGCAATTGTATTTGCTGGAACCAAACGAATAGACGGTTTTTGGGTTTTATTGGGTGTTTTTATCACCGTTTTGATAGATGTTCTATTTGTTAAAATCAATATTTTCGCATCATTTGGAGGAGTTCTTACATTTCCTTTTGTTGTAGGAACTTGGTGCACATTATTTATAAAAAAATATACTGATCGATTTTTTGGAGTATAATGTAATTTGGCATAAAATTCGAAGAATAAAAACAGTTTCATTTTAAAAAGCATTGCGATGGAAATGATATCAAACTCACAATACAAAGAACTATTTCTAGCTCATCTAAGTACCCAAGTTTTAGGAAATAATGAGGATATACAGTTATATCGATTAGAATATTATTTAAAAGATATTTTAATGCCCGTTATTCCATATAGAACAACATTTAATTTTATCATGTTTGTCACGAAAGGAAGTATGAAACAATATTTAGAGAACAAAGAATATGAAGTAAACGAAAATGAAATAATTTTTATAAAACAAGGAACCATTACTGCAACAGTAGAAATGTCCGATGATATAGAAGGTTTCTTTTTGGCGTATGAAAATCATATTTTATCTGAATTAGAATTGCCAAAATATAAATCGAGTATTTTCTTGATGTCGCCTTATTTATCACTCGATGCGGTTACTTTTCAAACCATTCATCAATTATTGGTTTTAATGGAACAAGAAATTTTCTTGAATAGCCTTGAAATTAACGAGATTATTATCGCGATGTTACATGTTGTTTTATTAAAGTTACTTAATATCGATTACAAAAAGATTCCGAGTACAACTACGCGTCCAATGGAGCTTTCTCTGCAGTTTAAAGATTTACTTTTTAAACATCATATAGAAGAAAAGAAAGTCACTTTTTATGCAGATAAATTATTTGTAACAGAAAATTATCTCAACAAATGTGTGAAAGATATTACGCAAAAAAAACCAAAACAATGGATTAACGAAACGGATATTAATTATAGCAAAGCATTATTGCATTCAAGTAAAAGAATTTCTGAAATAGCTTTTGAGCTTAATTTTCAGACCGCTTCACATTTCACTCAATTGTTCAAAAAAGTCGCAGGTATCACACCAAAAGAATACCGTGAACAAATCTGGAATTCTCAATCTACTAGAAATCCAGTTTTTTAAACAAATTGAATAGATAATTTTAAATACATATCTTTTGTATTTAGAAAAATTTTCTAAAAATAATCTTATTTGTAACAAATGTTACAATCTATTTTGATACGGTCAATTACTTTTGTTTTTGTATTTCATAAAACAAATGATTGCCCGTATAATTTATTTTGGATTATTGCTACTTACATTTTTTCCGTTTATAGAGTCGTCAGTGGCGCTTCTTTTAGGAATTGGTTATGGATTAATTTTTCAAAATGAATTTGGTGATTTTTCAAAAAAATATTCCAAAAAGTTATTAAATATAGCAATCATAGGTTTAGGGTTAGGTTTGAATCTTCACGAAGCAGTTTCGGTAAGTAAAGATGGGTTTATACTCACTTTTATTTCTATAATAAGTGTTTTTGTATTAGGATTTGTGTTTTATCGATTATTAAAAATCAATAAGAATACATCGTTACTGATTACTTCGGGAACTGCTATTTGTGGAGGAAGCGCAATTGCGGCTATTTCTTCGGTTTTACAACCAAAAGCGAACCAAATTACGATTGCAATGGCAGTAGTTTTTGTGTTGAACGCAATAGCGCTGGTTATTTTTCCTACGATTGGACATTTATTTCATTTAACCCAATATCAATTTGGTTTGTGGTCAGCGATTGCTATTCATGATACAAGTTCTGTGGTTGGAGCAGCAAAACAGTACGGAGAGCAAGCATTAGAGATTGCGACAACTGTAAAATTGAGCCGTACATTGTGGATTTTTCCATTGGCTTTGTTCATCGGTTATTTTAATAAAAAAGAAAATTCTACTTATAAATTTCCTTACTTTATTTTAGGTTTTGTCGCAACAATGCTAATTGCAACTTATTTTCCACAAGGCGAAAAAGTTTATCAAATCTTACAAGGCTTTTCGAAACAATTAATGGTAGTAGCGTTGTTTATGATTGGTTCGTTAATTAATTTACAATCAATCAAACAAGCTGGTTTCAAGACTTTGTCTTATGGAATTTTACTTTGGATATTCATCTCGATTTTATCTTTGGTATTGGTTCTGAAATTTTTCTAAACAACAGATAAGCATTCTTATTCATCTGTAACATTGGTTACTGTCCATTGTTTTTTAGTCACTTAACTTTGTATCAACAAAAGAAAAAAGGTTAAACCATAAAAATATACACATATGTTTTTTCAACACATTTTTGAGAAGTCTTTAGCACATTCAAGCTACATTGTAGGATGTCAAGTTGCTGGAGAAGCGATTGTAATTGATCCAAAAAGAGATATCGATACTTATATAAAAATAGCCGAAGAAAATAATCTTAAAATTACGCACATTGCGGAAACGCATATTCATGCAGATTATCTTTCAGGAAGTCAGGAATTGGCTTATGTGACAGGTGCTAAAATGTATTTGTCGGATGAAGGAGGTAAAGATTGGCAATACGATTTTGACCATGTTGGATTAAAAAATGGAGATAAAATAGAAGTAGGAAATTTAATCTTCGAAGTGATGCATACGCCAGGACATACGCCAGAAAGTATAAGTTTCTTGTTGACTGATACACCTGCAACAAAAGAACCTGTCATGATTTTTACAGGAGACTTTGTGTTTGTCGGAGATATTGGTCGTCCAGATTTGTTAGAAGAAGCGGCAGGTTTGGTTGGAACGAAAGAGGTTGGCGCAAAGCAGATGTTCGAATCATTGAAAAAATTTCAAGCTTTACCCGATTATCTTCAAGTTTGGCCAGCTCATGGTGCAGGATCAGCTTGTGGAAAAGCATTGGGAGCTGTAGCAAGTTCAACAGTTGGATACGAAAAAATAAGAAACTGGGCATTACAATTTGATCAAAATGAAAAAGGTTTCATCGATTATCTATTAGCAGATCAACCAGAGGCACCAGCTTATTTTGCTATGATGAAAAAGTTGAACAAGACAAAACGTCCTTTATTAATAGAAGTTCCGAAATGGGCTAAGTTGACATATATTGAATTTGAGAAAGCAAAAGATTTTGGAATGAAAGTAATTGATGCAAGAATCAAAACAGATTTTTCACAAATACATGTTCCAGGAACAATCAATATTCAAAACAATAAAACATTCAACACTTGGATGGGTTGGATGGTAAATTATCAAGAACCAATCGTGTTAGTTGTAGAAGAAAATGAGGTAGAGGACATGACGCGAAAACTAATGCGAATTGGTTTAGATAATGTGTACGGTTATATTACACCAGCAGAATTATTGAGCAATACAGAAGAAATGACTTCTTCAACTATTATTGATGCTGATGAGATGGAAAATTATATCGGGAATGATGAGGTTCAAATTTTAGATGTAAGAGGTGAAGCCGAATTTAAAGAAGGTTTTATAGAAGGAGCAAAACATATTTTTGTAGGTTATTTACCAAAACGATACCATGAATTGGATCCGAATAAAAAAGTAGTTTTACATTGTCAAGCAGGTGATAGAGCAACAATTGCACAGAGTTTTTTAGAATCAAAAGGTTTTGAAGTAGAAAATTATAGTGCAGGAATGGCAGATTGGAAATTGAATAAAAAACCATTAGTCAAATAATATGTTTTTCAAAAAAATTATTAAAATGTTGACATCAAACTCAAACTTAGAAAATTATCTACAAGAAGGCGCATTGCTATTGGATGTGCGTACAAACGCGGAGTTCTTGGCAGGTCATCATGCAGATTCGGTCAATATTCCATTACAAGAATTAGAAAGCAGAATAGGCGAATTGTCGAGCAAGAAGATAGTAACGGTATGCAGAAGCGGAGCAAGAAGTGGGCAAGCTGCAGTTATACTAAAGAATAAAGGTTTTGATGCCATCAATGGCGGACCTTGGAACATGATTTAAGTACAAAATTAAATTATATTGAATGGATTTATTAGACAGAATACAAGGAAATAATTTTTATCTAATTGATTTTTATGCAGATTGGTGTGCACCATGTCAATTGCAACTTCAATTTTTAGAAAACTTAAAAGGAAAACTTCCTGATCATGTCGAGATAATAAAAATTGATGTAGATAAAGACAAAATAAGTACGATTCAGTTTGATGCGATGTATCAAGTAAATGGCGTACCAACTTTAATGCTTTTTCATCAAGGAAAACTTCTTTGGAAGCATTATGGAGTTAAGTTTGAAGATGATTTACAAAAAATAGTAGAACAATTTTTGATCTAAAAAAACAGTAATCGTGTCTGAATCTTTTAAAAGATAACGCGATTACTGTTATTTTTTTTTAAACAATATGTGTTAATTACTAATTTATTCCTTGTCTTATTTAGATAAAACAAAAAATATTAGATAAAAAGTGTGAATACAATAAAAACGTCAACATTTATTTAAAAAAAATCATACATGATTTGCATTAGTATGATTTATGTTATAGTTTTGAGTAAATAATATTACAAATAGGTAATATGAATTAACACTAATTATGATTGTAAGGCTTCTGTAAAAAGAAGCCTTTTTTATTTTCACTAAAAATAAAGCAGATTAAGCAAATATTTAAACAACACAATTGGTTGTGTCGACTTACTTTTTTAAAGTTAATTACAGTAGTTGAGAAGTTTTTTACAAAATTATTTTTGAAATTCGGTTGCTAATAATTCAACTATTTTCATGATGTTTTGATTTGTAAATAAAAGATAAGATTACATCAGGTAAAAAAAAACAGCTTCACTAAATTGTAAAGCTGTTTTTATATTTTAAATATCATCCGTGTATAAATCGATAATTGGTCGAGGTTTTTTTCGTTTGATTTGCGTTAACCAATAAATGAAAATACCTATTCCATTCCCGAAAATAATCACGGTTATCCAAACTAAACGTTCGTCACTTTTAATCAAATTTGGATTTTTTAAGGCATGTACAATGAAGTAAACAAAAGAAATTACGCCAGTAAAAAAACTCATTAAAACTAAAAAGATGAAAATGATAAGATTTCCTAATAAAGCACTCAGAAGCGATTTCGAATTTCCCATATGTCCAAGTTGCGCATCGAGCGTATTAAACATCGAATAAAAAATTCCAAAATAACTCAGTAAGCCAAGTATAAATAAAGTGATTGGAACAATAGCCAAAGTGGCTTGTAGCTTTGGATTGTTTAAAAGAGACGTTAGATCTCTGTCAATTAGTAGATTTTTCATCATTTGAAAAATAATCTTTTATTTTTTTTGCTTTAGATTTCCCTATACAATCGGTTAACTCTAACAAAGATGCATTTTTTATTCGTTCAACCGATTTAAATTTTGTTAATAATTCTTTAATTGTTTGCGGACCGATTCCATTTATTTCTTCTAAAACTGAATTATAGGCATTTTTACTGCGACGATTTCGATGGCGAGTAATCCCAAATCGGTGCGATTCGTCTCGTACATGTTGCAGCACTTTTAAGGTTTCAGAATTTTTGTCCAAGTACAAAGGATAAGGATCGTCTGGATAATAAATTTCTTCCAAACGTTTTGCAATTCCAATGACAGATACTTTTCCACGTAAACCTAAACGGTCAATCGATTTTAAAGCCGAACTTAATTGTCCTTTTCCTCCATCAATCAAGATTAGCTGAGGCAATGGTTCACCTTCAGCCAAAACGCGTGTATAACGACGTTCTATTACTTCTTCCATTGTTGCAAAATCATTTGGACCTTCAACTGTTTTGACATTGAAAATTCGGTAATCTTTTTTGCTTGGCTTTCCATTTTTAAAGACAACACAAGCCGATACAGGATTTGTTCCTTGAATATTAGAGTTATCGAAACCTTCTATATGACGAGGTTCTGCGGGTAATCGCAAATCAACCTTCATTTGATTCATAATGCGATTTGTATGACGGTCTGGATCGATAATTTTGGTTTGTTTGAGCTGTTCCAAACGATAAATTCGCGTGTTTTTTAACGATAAATCAACAATGTGTTTTTTATCGCCAATTTTTGGAACTGTAATTTTTCGGAATGGAATTTCTAAACTTAATTCGAATGGAACATAAATTTCTTTCGAAGTAAGATTAAATCGTTCTGAGAAATCAATAATCGCGCGCTCCAATAAATCTTCATCCGTCTCATCCAATTTCTTTTTCCACTCTTCGGTATGAGATTGTATAATTGCACCATGATAAATTTTCATGAAATTGACATACGCATATTCCTCATCCGATGTAATCGAAAAAACATCAACATTGGTAATGGTAGGTGAAACAATTGTTGAACGTGCTTGGTAATTTTGTAAAGCTTCGATTTTCTCTTTGATTATTTGTGCTTTTTCAAATTTCAAATCCGATGCATATTTTGTCATTTGATTGATTAAATATTGCTTTGCTTCGTTAAATTCTCCTTTGATAATATTACGAATCGCCGAAATTTGCTCATTATAATCTTCTTCGGTTTGGTAATTTTCGCAAGGTCCAAGACAATTGCCAATATGGTATTCTAAACAAACTTTGAATTTATGGTTTTCGATGTTTTTTTCGCTCAAATCGTACGAACATGTTCTGATTTGATACAATTCTTTGATCAAACCTAATAAAACTTTCATGGTTTTGACATTAGAATATGGACCAAAATATTCAGAACCATCTTTGATTACATTTCGTGTCGAAAAAATACGTGGAAATCGTTCGTTTTTAATGCAAATCCATGGATAGGTTTTGTCATCTCTTAACAGAATATTGTAGCGAGGTTGATGTTCTTTGATCAGATTATTTTCCAATAACAACGCATCGTATTCGGAATTAACATTAATCGTTTCGATGTTATCAATATTACTCACCAAAACACGCAATCGTTTCGAATCGTGTTGTTTATTGAAATACGAATTCACACGACGTTTCAGGTTTTTCGCTTTACCAATGTATAACAAATCTCCTTTTTTGTTATAATATTGATAAACACCTGGCGTTTCGGGTAAACTCGCTAATTTTAATTTTACATTTTCATTCATCAAACTACCTCTACAACATTTATTTTTTGCTGTTCATCATCAATATAAATCAAGATTTTTGTTTGAATTTTATACCCCAAATTGTTGAAAAATTCAGCATATCTATTCACTTGAAAATGATGATCTAAATCGGGTTGTCCAGTTTTATAATCAATAATTGAACAATTATTTTCAGCATCAATGACAACACGATCGGCTCTGAAAATTTGTCCATTTTCATCAATAAAATCGCGTTCATTTAAAACCGTTAAACCTTCAGCAAAATAGGGAACTAATTTAGCGTCTTGTAAGAGATTTTGCAAGGTTTTTTGCAGATGTTCTACATTTTCAGCAGAAACAGTACCACGTTGTTTTTCACTTTCGATGATTTTTGGCAAATCATTTTGCGTTACAATTTGTGATAAAATAGTATGAATTGTATTTCCAAATTCTGTGAATTTTAACTTTTCTTGTGCTTTTTCTGAATTGGTGTTAATCACCAAACGTGTATTCCAATCCGAAGAATAAATTTTAAGTTCTGCCGAAGAGTTTTCAATAACTTTTGGTGTTGAAATACGTTCTGGTGTACCTTTCAAAATAACTTCATCTTCAGAAAAGCCTTTGCTGAAAACAAATTCGTGTAAATAGTTGGCAATATTTTTTGATTTCGAAGACTCTTTAGGCTTTTGCGCAATCATGTACAATTGTTCTTTTGCACGTGTTGTTGCAACATAAAGCGTATTAATTTCATCCAATTGAACCAAGTTTTCTTCTTCGTCAATTTTTGATTTTATCGCTTCGTTTTTGATGGTTTTTAATTCATTGTTAATCCCAACATAAAACGTTTCGAATGGATTATCTTCATCTTTTTGCAGTGGAATCCAAATTTTAGAATTCTTACTTTGCCAATCCAAAAATGGTAAAATAACAACTGGAAATTCCAAACCTTTAGACTTGTGAATCGTCATAATTTGAATTGCATCGACACCTTTTGGCGTTTTGATACTTGCTTTATCTTTGATCGTTGACCAAAATTCGAGAAACGAATTAAGATCTGATTCATTTTTTGATGAATAGTCTAAAATAACATCCAAAAAGCTCAAAATATAAGCAGGTGAACGTTCTTGTAAATGCAATGTACGAATAGCTTTTTCGGTGAAATCATATAACGAAAGGTTTTGATCTTGAATAAAATCTAAATCAATTCCAAGTGATTTGGTTAATTTCAAAAATTTAGGCAAACCTTCTTTCAACGCTTTTTCAACGGTGATGGTTAAATCATCTGTTCTGAATAATTCTAATTCGTACGCAACCATCAAAAAGCGTATTTTAGATTGTTCATCTTGTGGATTTGATGTTATTTTAAACAAATATTCGATTAATTGTATTTCAAACGAATTTTTAAGTAATAATGCTTCATTGGAAATGACAACCAAATTATTTTCAGTCAAATATTTCGCCAACAGAACGCCTTGCGCATTACTACGAATCAAAATTGCAATATCACTTAAAGAAAAACCATTTGCACGACAATCTTCAATCGTTTTCAGAACCAATTCTAAGTTTTTTTCTTTGAATAAGTCTTTTGATCGACCTTCTTGTTCGATAAAATTTATTTTGACAAAACCATCTTTTTGATGATTGGTGAATTGTTTATTACCGATTTCATACAAATACTGAAAACTTGGTAAATTAAGTTTAGGCGCTATAAACGAATACAATTCATTGTTAAATTGGATGATATTTTCGTGGCTTCGCCAGTTTTTTTCTAATTCTTCAACCTTGATATTTTCTTCTTCTTTTCGATCAATTAAATCTATCATTTGTGCTGGATTTCCTCCTCGCCAACGGTATATAGATTGTTTTGCATCACCAACCAACATAATCGTGTCAGATTGCGCACGCGCATTTTCCACCAACGGATTTAGATTGTTCCATTGTAAAGTTGAAGTATCTTGAAATTCATCAATAAAATAGTGATTGTAGCGCGAGCCAATTCGTTCGTAAATAAAATTAGCAGGTTGTTGTTGCAGATTTTTACTGATGATGGTATTGAATTCGTTTATCAATAAAACATTCGAATCTTTTTTGATCGAATCCAACGATTTTTCGACTTCATTAATCAACGAAATTGACGAAATGTTTTTTTGAATAGACGTTAATAAAAGTAAGTGATCATTAATATTTGCAGCTTTTTCGAACAAATCTTTAATCTGTGGAAAAATAGATTCGGCAGTTGCATCTTTTACTTTCGAAAGATAACCGCCTTCTAAAACATCTTTTGTGTTGGCATCGGTTGGTAAAATCAATCCAAAACCATCATAATTCTTTAATTTTTGGAAAAAAGCGGCAATACCACGACTTTTTCCAGGTAATTCGTTTACAGAAATTCCATTGTTTGCCAGCAACTCAAAAAACTCATTTCCGATTGTAATCAATCCATCTTTCAACGTTTTGATATCATCAAAAATAACCTTTCGGTAACGAATAAATTCGTCTAATGAAATATTTTTTAACTTTTCTAAATCTTGTAAATGACGATCGTTTGAAATATCAGAAGTGTCAGAAGAAAGGGTTTTACGGATATCCCATGATTTATTTTCGTCCATATTATCCAACGCAATTTTGATTATGGTTTGCGTTAATTTTTCGTCTTCTCCAATTTTTGAATAGAGTAAATCAACCGATTCGTTGATAATTTCTGTTGTATTCATTTCGACATCAAAATTCATCGATAAACCCAAATCTTGTGCAAAAGATTTCATCAATCGTAGATTAAATTTATCAATCGTAGAAATTGAAAATTTGGAGTAATTATGAAGAATGGCAATCAGAATATTATACGCTTTCGCCTTGATAATTTCTGGCTTCATGTTCAATTCAGAAGAAAGTTCAAGAATATAAGAATCTTCTTTTGGATTCGAACTTTTGGCAATTTCTTCCAATGTTTCGATGATACGCTCTTTCATTTCACCAGCAGCTTTGTTGGTAAACGTGATGGCTAATATATGTTCGAAATGATAATCGCTTTCGTTGGTTAATAACAACGAGAGAAATTCTTTAACTAATGTGTAGGTTTTACCTGCACCAGCTGATGCATTGTAAATTTTGAAATCGCCTGCTTGTAACAAATTCTGAATTTTTAGGAAAGTTAAACAATCTTCTCAAAAATAGAAAATCAGAATGCCAAAACATGACGTACTAAAAAAGGAAACTCAACTGAGTTTCCTTTTTTGTAAATGTTATAAATGCGATGAAATTTTGATTATTTCTTAATTTCTTTTTTTAGCTGTTTTTGCTTTTTTTCAATCTCCTTTAGCATTTGTTTAGTGTTTTTTTCTTGTAATACAAGTTCTTTCTTTTTTTCTTCAAGATATTTACTCATTTCTTTAGGATCTTCAGAATAAAATGTTTTTACAGTAAATGAACCTAATTTTTGTATTTCGGGATTTTTAGGATCAGTTTTTAGAGCTGTAATATCATAACCTCTTGAATGCGATTCTTTTAATTGTTTTTCTATTTCCGTTTTATCAATTCCTTTATTTTTTGAAAAACTTACACTATAACCATTATCAATTCCTTTTGATTTTAATTGATTTTCTAAATAAACTTTATCAATCTCTGAACTAATAATTTTATGTTCAACACCATTTTTGTCGGTGTAAATAGAATAACCATTTTTCAGAGTAATATTATTTTTTACCGTTGGCATTTTAGCAGTTGTTACTTTTTTATCAATATTCGGAATATCTTTTTCAGAGTTAAAAATTCTGATAACACTTGAATCTTTTTTGAAAATTTCTATTAAACCTTCGCTCTTTTTTACAATTACTTTATTAATATCTTTTGGATCTATTTTTTGTAAAACTTTGCCATCTTTACCATATAGTGTTGTCGGTATTAATTCTTTTTTTCTAACAATATCTTTTATTTTTATCGAATCATTCAAGATGATATCTCCAGCATCGTTTAAAATAATTTTGTTTTGCGGATTACTTTTCAAAATATCTTTTAATTCTTCTTTGGTCATTGTTTTACCATCAGATAAATTTTTGATTAACGTAATAGTGTCATTCAGGTTTTTCGATATTTTATTTTCTTCTTTTGTATCAAATATCAAATCCGCTTGCGATTGAACAGGTTTTTCCAATGCTTGTTCTACCTTTTTTGCTTTATTTTCTACTTCCTGAGCAAAAGATTTTTGAGAAAACAATACAAAAGCGCTTAGTATAAAAGGTAAAGAAGCAAAAGAAAGAATTTTAGCTTTTCGATTTGAGGTGTTTTTCGTCATCATAAGTAGGCGTTTTTTGGTTAGTATAAAATTGAAATTACTCGCCATCATTGATGGATTTTGAGTTGCAATGCAATCTAAAATTTGATGTTGATAAGTTTTTAAATCAGAGTTTCTTTTTAACACATATTCATCTGCCAAAAACTCATGATTTAGTTTGATCGATTTTTTGTAGAAATAAATAAAAGGATTGAACCAAAAAAGGATTTGAAAAATTTCTATCCATAATATATCAAAACTATGTTTCTGAATACAATGTGCTTTTTCGTGATCAATTAAATTTTGATGTAAATTCTCGAGTTGTTTTTTGGGAATAAAAATATAATTCCAAAAACTATAAGGTTGACTTGATTGTAAATCGAGAACATAAGTAATTTCGTGGTCTTTTATTTTTTCTTCTGTTTTAATTTTAAATAACAAGTTGTACAAATTGTAACTAAATCTGGCTAAAAATAAAACTGCAAATAGGATGTAAATTACATTTAAAATATCCCCAAAGTTAATTCCTTCTTCTTGTTGCAATACGTCAGGGTTTTGCATTAAAAAAGCTAATAGTTCAGGCGAAATATTTGTTTCGTTAGCTGTAATTGGTAAATCTATTTTATACAAAGGCGCTGTCAACGAGAAAACTAACGAGAATAAAAGATAAAATCGATTGATTTTATACATACTTTCGCGCTCCAATAAAAGTTTGTAAAATGAATACAAAAAACCAGAGCAAAGAATAAATTTTATGACATAAGCAACCATAAGCTATTTCTTTTTACGGTCTATTTCATTGTCGATGATATCACGTAATTTTTCTAATTCTTCAACAGACATATTGTTTGATTTTGCAAAAAATGAAGCAAATTGTGTTGCCGAATTATTAAAGAAGTTTGAAATCATTCCTTTTACTTCTTTCGAAAAATAGTCGTCTTTTTTTACCAAAGCGTAGTATCGACGCGAGTTTCCCATTTGTTCGTAATCAATATAACCTTTGTCGTGCATCCTTTTTAATAAAGTAGATATAGTCGTGTTTGCAGGTTTTGGATCGTCATAAGAATCGATAATATCTTTGGCGAAAACTTGTTTTCCACTCCAAATAACTTCCATCACTTCTTCTTCTCTTCTTGATAATTTAACTTTCATAATCTACAATTGTATTTTAATTACTACAAATATAGAATTAAATTTAATTTGACCAATTTATTTTTAACTTATTTAACATTTACACACAAAAAAAGGAGCAAAAAGCTCCTTGATATTTTGATTTGAAATGTTATTACATTTCCATTAATTTATACGCTACACCAACACTAAAATAGGTATTCGTAGTACTTTTTGAAGATGGATCATGATTAATATCTGTTAATCCTTTTGTAAAACGAGCATTGATTTCTAATTCGTCAGTTACTTTGTATCCAGCTCCTATATTTAATCCAAAATCAAATGTTTTGAAATTATCTGTAATTGGCTCTTTAGTCTTAATATTATTGAATTCTGTTTTTTCTTTAGCAGAAACCAAGAAACCTAATTGAGGACCAAATTCAACATCCAATCCGTCCATAATTTCATAACGTCCCATTAACGGAATATTAATATTATGTGTAACTATTTTTTTATCACTACCATCATGTTTTTTGATTCCAGCACCTTGTTTTGAGTATAATAATTCTGGCTGAAAACTAAATTGATCAGTTACTTTGTAATTTGCATAACCACCAACATAAAAGTCTGTTCTAAATTTTGCACTTTCAGTACCAGATAAAGTCGGGAAGTTAAGACCTCCTTTTACTCCTAAATCAATTTGCGCGTTCGCTGCACTTAATCCACCGAAAAGTGCTATTCCTAAGATTAGTTTCTTCATTTTTTTATTACTTAAGTTTGAGTTATATTATTTAATTCAAAAGTAAAGTTTTATTCATAGATAAAATTGAGCTGTTCTTCAAAAAAACAATAATGCTTTTTTATTTCACAATATCTATGCCTTTTTTGTTAAAAATTCATAAAATATTATGACTTAAATAATTTTCGCTAAATAATCCATAATAATTTTCGTTGCATTTGGAGAATTTTGAACAAAATCTCCTGCTTTTTTTCCACTTGCTTTTCTAAAATTTTCGTCATTCATCAAACGGTTCATTATTTTATTAAATTCGGTTTGATTTGAAATTGAAAAACCACCACCAACTGCTATCAAGTCAACAGCTTCCTGGAATTTTTTGTATTTAGGTCCAAATACAACAGGATTTCCATACGTTACAGCTTCTAATGTATTGTGAATTCCTGCTCCAAAACCACCGCCAATATAAGTGATATCTGCATATGCATACACTTTGGATAGTAGTCCAATTGTATTTAGAATAAAAACTTTTGAATCAATTAAATCTTGTTGCGAAGTTTTTTCTAAATCAGAAAATTTAACAGTTTTTTGATTGATTTTACTCAGAAAAGAATTGATCTCAGCATCATTCAAATTATGTGGTGCGAAAACAATTTTCCAATCATTCGTTAATTTTTGATTGATTAATTCAATAAATAATTCTTCATCTTTTGGCCACGAACTTCCAACAACAATGAATTTTGAATGTTGTTTGAAAGTTTCCATAAAATCCAAGTGATTGTCTTGGTGAATAATTTGTTTAACACGGTCAAAACGCGTATCACCTGCAATTGTATTCTGTGTAATCTGAATAGAGTCTAATAAATTTTTAGACTTTTCGTTTTGCACAAAGAAATGATTAATTAAACTTAATTTTTTAGCAAACCAGTTATTTCCAGCTTTTTTGAAAAAGTTTTGACTCTCTCTAAAGATAGAGGAAACCACAATTGTTGGTATTTTGTGTTGATGTAAAGTCGAAATTAAATTGAACCAATATTCGTATTTCACCAAAATCAAAATTTCGGGATGCAAGACTTTTATTAGTTTTTCTGCATTCGATTTTGTGTCTAAAGGTAAATAGAAAATTAAGTCAGCTCCTTGATAATTTTTTCTAATTTCGTAACCTGAAGGCGAGAAAAAGGAAACAGCAATTTTATGTGTAGGATACTTTTCTTTTAAGGTTTCGATCACAGGTCGACCTTGTTCAAACTCGCCTAAAGAAGAACAATGTACCCACAAAACTTTATCTGTTTTAGATAGTTTAGAAGCAATTTTTTCTTCCCAATTATCACGACCATTTATCCAAAGTTTCGCTTTTTCGTTAAAATTCGAAGCCAATTTTAGCGCCATTCCGTACGCCTTGATTGATATATTATAAAATCCTTGCACAATCTTGCAAAGTTAGAAATTTAGAACGAGCTTTTTTTGTACATTTGTTGTAATAATATCGACTTTTTAAAGTTGTAGATGTTGAAAGATTCATTAAGTTATGAAAAAAATACAAATGGTTGACTTACAGAGTCAATATCAAAAAATAAAAGGTGACGTTGATGCAGCAATTATGAATGTTTTAGATTCGGCTGCTTTTATAAATGGACCAGAAGTAAAACAATTCGAAACTGAATTACAAGAATATCTTAACGTAAAACATGTTATTCCTTGTGGAAATGGGACAGATGCTTTACAAATCGCTTTGATGGCATTAGGATTGGAGCCAGGTGACGAGGTAATTACGGCAGATTTTACTTTTGCGGCAACGGTAGAAGTGATTGATTTGTTAAAATTAAATTCTGTTTTAGTAGATGTCGATTATGATACATTTACAATTGATACAGAAAAATTGAAAGCTGCTATTACACCAAAAACTAAAGCAATTATTCCAGTTCATTTATTTGGGCAATGTGCTAATATGGATGAGATTATGGCAATTGCAAAAGAACATAACTTATATGTTATAGAAGATACAGCGCAAGCAATTGGTGCAGAATACAAAGGTCAAAAAGCTGGTACAATTGGTCATATTGGTTGTACATCTTTCTTCCCTTCTAAAAATTTAGGATGTTACGGAGATGGTGGAGCGATTTTTACGAATGATGATGATATTGCACATCGTTTACGTGGAATTGTAAATCACGGAATGTACAAGCGTTACTACCACGATGAAGTAGGGGTTAACTCACGTTTAGATTCAGTTCAAGCAGCAGTTTTACGCCGCAAACTACCATTCTTAGACGAGTATAATGCTGCACGTAACAAAGCAGCAGCTTATTATTCAGAAGCTTTTAAAGATATTGATGCGCTAATTACACCATCAAAAGGAGAAGATACAACACATGTTTTTCATCAATATACTTTACGTGTAACAAATGGTAAACGTAACGAATTGCAAGCTTTCTTAACAGAAAAAGAAATTCCAGCAATGATTTATTATCCTGTTCCATTACGTAAACAAAAAGCGTATGATAACGGTCATTACAATGATGCAGACTTCCCAAATACCAATAAATTGGTTGAAGAAGTGATGTCTTTACCGATGCATACAGAGTTAGAAGAAGAACAATTGGTTTATATTACTTCTGCTGTGCGTGAATTCTTTGGAAAATAATTTACATTAAAAAAATATGAAAAAGCTTCTGATTGGTTTCAGAAGCTTTTTTATTTGCTTAAATTTGGACTAACTAATTCAATGAAATTACATAAAATGAATAAAATATTAGTAACCGGTGGTTTAGGCTATATCGGTTCGCATACAGTTGTAGCACTACAAAATGCAGGTTATGAAGTGGTGATTATTGATGATTTATCAAACACGAATATTGATTTTTTAGATAGAATTACATCGATTACTTCTATAAAACCATCTTTTTATCAAATAGATTTAAAAGATCAAGAAAAAGTAAATGAATTTTTTAAGACAAATAAAATTGACGGAATTATCAATTTTGCAGCACATAAAGCGGTTGGTGAATCTGTTGAAAAACCGTTGATGTACTATCGTAATAATCTTTTAGGATTAATTAATCTTTTAGATGCGATGAAAGATTATAATGCAGATAATATCATTTTTAGTTCATCTTGTACCGTTTATGGACAGGCAGATCATATGCCAATTAATGAACAAACACCACTAAAGAAACCAGAATCTCCTTACGGGAAAACGAAACAAATGGGTGAAGAGATTTTAGAAGATTTCTCTACAGCTTTCGATAAAAATGTGATTTGTTTACGTTATTTCAATCCAGTAGGCGCCCATCCTACAGCGAAAATTGGTGAATTACCAAAAGGAATTCCAAATAATTTGATTCCATATGTTACGCAAACGGCGGCAGGAATTAGAGAAGCTTTATCAGTTTGGGGAGACGATTACCCAACGCGTGATGGAACAGCAATTAGAGATTATATTGATGTGAATGATTTAGCAGATGCGCACGTAAAAGCTGTAACTCGTTTGATTGAAAATAAAAATAAAGCGAAATTAGAGTTCTTTAATCTTGGAACAGGAACTGGATCTACGGTGTTAGAGGTTGTAAATGCATTTGAAAATGCAAATGATTTGAAATTGAATTATCAGATCAAAGAGCGTCGCGCAGGAGATATTATCGAAGCCTATGCAGATAATTCGTATGCAGAAAAAGAATTGGGTTGGAAACCTGAAACTCAACTTGCAGATAGTATGCGTACAGCTTGGGAATGGCAAAAAAGTTTAGAACAATAAAAGAAAACGCTGTCAGGTTTAAAACCTTGACAGCGTTTTAATTGTTATAGAGTAGAAATTTAACTTTTGAAATTATTTCTTTACTTTTTTCAATACGTATAAATCTTTTAAATTTCCAGTAATTTCTTTTCCTTCTTGATCTAAAACTTTCAATCTATTTTCTTCAACTTTCAGGACCAAAGGGCTAATATTCGAGTTTAAGTGCAAAATATTTCCAGTAGCATCCCATTTATAAAAACCTTCATCTTGGTAAACCGTTTCTTTTCCTAAATATTCTTGTTCAATGAAAAAGTTACCGTCTTTTTTTATCTCAACAATATATTTTATTCCTTCGCAATCCGCACATGGTAAAGTACCTTCATATTTTCCATCCCAATCCAAAGAGTTTCTTGAATTATGTTCATCTTTAAATGTTTTTGTAGAGTTTTGAGCCACTTCAGCTTTTTTTTCTTCTTGTTGGATACCTTTTGATTGGCATGAGAATAAGATAAATGATGCAAAGATGCTCACTAATATAGATTTCTTCATAATTAATTTTATGATATGTTTAACAACAAATATGGTACCAAATTACGACTATATTTTTCTAACTTTCAATTAAAATTTAATAAAATGTTTCACGCAAAAAAAATACAAACACCTTTGGGAGAAATGCTTGCAATTAAGTCACAAAAAGGACTTTGTGTATTAGCATTTTTTGATGGGAAATCAACCGAAAAACAACTTAAAGAGATTGAAAAATTGGGTGAAATTGTAGAAAATAAGCACGATGAAGTTTTGTTAAATTTAGAAAAGGAGTTAGACGCTTATTTTGAAGGGAATTTGAACGAATTTAGCATTCCGCTTGATTTGATTGGAACTGATTTTCAGTTAAAGGTTTGGAACGAATTAATTAAAATTCCATTTGGAAAAACACGGTCATATAAGGAGCAATCGATGGCTTTGGGTAATTTGTTGGCGATACGTGCAGTTGCAAATGCAAACGCGAAAAATAAAATAGCAATTGTGGTGCCTTGTCATCGGGTTATTGGAACAAATGGATCTCTGACAGGATACGCAGGAGGTAATAAGCGCAAGAAATTTTTGTTAGAATTAGAATCAACACAATTGAATGTATTCTAAAAAAAAACTTCGAGAATTTTCTCTCGAAGCTTTTTTAATTTATTTTAGTGTCCCGTCCTGAAATAGCGACACAAAAAAAATAATCGTTATTATGGAAGAAAGAAGCAATTATGTCAAACGTACTC